>NZ_JBHYIK010000024.1:11232-49567 GCF_042739735.1 Amycolatopsis sp. NPDC059027
GGCCCCCCCCTAGCTCACACCACTCAACCCCCCGCGGCCGGCCCGCGCCCCCCCCGCGCCCCCCCGCACCAGCGGATCACGGACCGTCTGCCGCCCGAAGTGACACGGCGACGCCAGCCGGTCAGGCTTTCCCGATACTTTCCGTAGTTGTACCCGTTCAGCGAATAGCCCGCGTGGCGAGTCCGCTGGCACGCTGAGGTTTCGTGCCACTCCCGTGAAAAGGAGAGCTCCGGTGCCCCAGCCTCTCGCGCTGAACCCGAACGGCCACGACATCCACGCCGAGAACCAGCGGCTGCGCGAACACGGTCCCCTCGCCAGGGTGGAACTGCCGGGCGGGGTGACGGCGTGGTCGGTGACGAACTACGAACTGCTGCGCGGCCTGCTCAACGATCCTCGCGTGTCCAAGGACGCACGACAGCACTGGCCCGCGCTGGCCGACGTCGGCCAGGACTGGCCGTTGCTCGTGTGGGTCTCGGTACGGAACATGTTCACCGCCTACGGCGCCGACCACAAACGGCTGCGTTCGCTCGTGACACAAGCATTCACCGCGCGCCGGATCGCCACGCTGCGGCCCGCGATCACCGAGATCGTCACCGACCGGCTGGCCGCGATCGCGGCCCTGCCCGCGGGTGAACCCGTCGACCTGCGCGAGAATTTCGCCTACCCGGTGCCCATCGAGGTGATCTGCCGGCTGTTCGGGGTGCCGGACTCGGCACGCACCGGACTGCGCCACGCCGTCGACCTCTTCTTCCGGACCACGGCAAGCCAGGAGGCGGTACTGGCGGCGTACCAGGACATCCACACGATCATCAGCGAACTCGTCGAGGCCAAGCGCGCGACCCCCGGCGAGGATCTCACCACCGCGCTCATCGCCGCGCACAACCAGGACGACGGCGCCCGGCTGGACGAGACCGAACTGATCGACACCCTGATCCTGTTCATCTCGGCCGGTCACGAAACCACCGTGAACCTCCTCGACCAGGCCATCACCGCCCTGCTCACCCATCCCGGCCAGCTCGCCCTGCTCCGCACCGGGCAGATCGGCTGGCCGGACGCGATCGAAGAAACGTTGCGCTGGCAGGCGCCTGTCGCACACCTGCCGCTGCGGTACGCCGTCGAGGACATCGACGTCGCAGGCGTCGTCATCCGGCAGGGCGAGGCGATTCTGGCGGGCTACGCCGCCGCCGGCCGGGATCCGGCGCTGCACGGGCAGAACGCCGACGAGTTCGACGTCGGCCGGGCGGACAAAACGCACGTCGCGTTCGGCTACGGCGTGCACTACTGCATCGGCGCGCCCCTCGCCCGGCTGGAGGCGGCGATCGCCCTGCCGGCACTGTTCGAGCGGTTCCCGGACATGACCTTCGCGGTCGCTCCGGGCGAACTGCGGCACCTGGACTCGTTCATCTCCAACGGACATCGAGCATTGCCCGTTCTGCTGAACGGCCACCACCCGCCCACCGCACCGTGAGCGTCAGCTCGCGTTCGCCGTGAGCGCGGTGATCATGAGCTGGGCGATGTCCTCACCCTTCGCGCCGGAGAGCATCTCCTCGAACTCGGCGCCCTGAGTGGCGATTTCGGTGCTGCGAGGGAACAGGCCCCGCTCGTACTCGGTGAGCGCGGCCTCGACGTCGCCGGGGTGTGCGGCGAGGGCCTGCCCGAGTTCGGCGCCGTCGAGCATGGCCAGGTTGGCGCCTTCGCCGTTCGGGGCGGTGAGGTGGGCGGCGTCGCCGACCAGGGTCACGCCAGGCACCCGCTCCCATCGGTGCTCGATCGGCAGCGTGTAGTGCGGGCGCAGGATCGGCGCGGTGTCACCGTCGGTGATCAGCGCGGTGAGTTCCGGGGCCCAGCCCTCGAACTCCCGCGCGACCCGTGCGGCGGACGCGGCGGGATCGGTGAAATCGATGGCGGCGAACCACTCCTGCGGCCTGACGAGCGTCACGTAGGTGTGCACGGTTTCGCCCTTTTCCCGGTGCGCCTGGATTCCCTTGCCCGGCGCGGGCGAGCCCATCGACCCGCCACCGACCGCTTTCGCGGTGGCCGGGTGCCGGGTGTCCACTTCGTACAGATAGGTCTCGACGAACGATGTGCCGGTGTATTCGGGTGTCGCGCCGGACAGCAGCGGCCGGACCTTCGACCACGCGCCGTCGGCGCCGACCAGCAGACTCGTGACAATGGTTGTGCCATCAGCGAAACTCACCTCGTGACGGCCCCCATCGAGGGCGCGGACGCCGTCGACCTTGTGTCCCCAATGGACAGTCCCCGCGGGAAGTGAGTCGAGCAGCAGCTGCCGCAGTTCGCCGCGCTGCACCTCGGGACGTCCACCCGTGCCGTCGTCGGCCTTGTCGAACAGGACGGTCCCGTCCCGATCGAGGATCCGCAGTTGCTGACGGCCCTCCAGGATCAGGGCACGGAACTCGTCCGTCAGCCCCGCGGCCTCGACGGCGATTTGGCCGTTGTAGTCGTGGATGTCGAGCATCCCGCCCTGCGCCCGCGCGGTCGGTGAGGGCTCCGCCTCGTGGACCGTCGCCGGGATTCCGTTGACGCGCAGGACGCGGGCGAGCGTGAGACCGCCGAGTCCGGCGCCGACGATCGTGACAGGCTCCTGTGCCATGCCGCTTTCCTCTCCGTGCTGTTTCACTGCGACACGGAAAGACTGACGCGGGTCGCTGGCATGAGACGCACACAGCGCTGGCACTGGCCTGATACCTGGTATCAGGGAAGCGGACGAGCTTTCAGCCACAGGAACAACGGGAACCTGGCCCAGTGTTCGAGGTGCTGCCGCCCATCCCGGATGTCCGCGGCGGGCTCTTTGACCGAAGTGATCGCGAGACCGGCGGACTCCAGCGCACCGGCATAGGCTTCGAGCGGCTGCGCCCAGCCGGCGAACTTCATGGTCAGCCCGCGGTCCTCGACCTTCGTCTCGAAGCGGCGCCGATCGAAGTACGTCACCTGATCCTTGACGAGTTCGAGGTCCGCCAACGGATGCACGACGGAGACGAACAGCGTGCCGTCCTCGCGTAGCACCCGTTTCATTTCCTTGACCGCGGCGGGAACGTCCGCCACGTCCATCAGCATGTTGTAGGACACGACCAGCGCGAAACGCCCGTCCTCGAACGGCAGCTCACCGGCGGACGCGACGACGTAGTCCTGAGCGGACCGCGCCTCTTCCGCGGCGCTGAGCAGTTCGGCGACCGGATCGACCGCCGTCACCGTGTAACCGCGGGAAGTCAGCACGCGGGAAACCCGCCCCTCACCGCAGCCGACGTCGAGCGCGTCACCGCTGCCCGTGCCGAGGTACTCCGTCAGCGCGTCGCGATAGGCCCAGAAGGCGTCGTGGTCCGGCTCCCGCGCCCATGCCACCCATTCCGCGGCGACGCGAGACCAATGTTCCTTCTCCGCCAACATTTTCTCCACGAAGGTCTCCTCGGTCGCTACCAGGGAAGCGGCGTCTCGGCGACCAGGTCCTCCGGGGCGGACAGCCGCCAGGCCTCGTAGACCAGCTCGGACAGTTCGTCGATCTCGATCCCGGCGAGGTGGACGACCACCCAGCCGAACCCGCCCGCGGTGAACTGCTCCTCGAAGACGTCCGGCCGCTCGGACACCAATGCCCGTTGTTCGGAAATCGTCTGTTTCAGGCCGACGGTCTCCGTCCGCGGCCAGTAGTACCCGAACCGCTTGCCGCGCACGCTGAACGACGTGTAGTCGCGGCCCTTCCCCCGCTCCACATCGGCCAGCGCGTCCACCAGCCGCTGGAACTCGCCACTTCGCACGCTCACCGGAACCCCCAAATCGACGCGTCCCAGCGTAGCGCCGTCAAAATCGGTGGACGGCGCGGGCGGGCGCGGCGAGGGTGGACGACATGAAGCAGGAGGAGATCTGGGACGCCGGCACCGCGCGACGCTACGACACCCCGGGCACCGGGATGTTCGCGCCCGAGGTACTGGGGCCGACCGTGGACCGCCTCGCCGCACTCGCGGGTGACGGCCCCGCGCTCGAATTCGCCATCGGCACCGGCCGGGTCGCCGTCCCGCTCGCCGCGCGCGGAGTGTCCGTCACCGGTATCGAACTGTCCCGGGCGATGCTCGACCAGCTCCGCACCAAGGCGGACGAGAAGACGATCCCGGTGATCGTCGGGGACATGGCCACAGCCACCGCCGCGGGCAAGTACACGCTCGTCTACCTGGTCTACAACACGATCTCCAACCTGCTCACCCAGGCCGAGCAGGTCGCCTGTTTCCGCAACGCCGCGCGCCATCTCGTGCCGGGCGGCCGGTTCGTGATCGAACTCGGCGTCCCCGACCTGCGGAAGCTCCCGCCGGGCCAGGACGCCGTGGTCTTCCACTCCGAACCCGGCTACCTCGGCGTGGACACCTACGACGTGCTGCACCAGCATCTCGTCTCGCACCACGTCGAATTCGGCGAGGGCGGGCAAGCCCGGCTGGGCCGCAGCCCGCACCGCTACATCTGGCCCGCCGAACTCGATCTCATGGGGCAGCTGGCCGGTTTCGAGCTGGAGAGCAGGCACGCGGACTGGTCCGGGGTGGAATTCACCGGCGACTCCCCATCCCACGTCTCCGTCTACCGCGTGCCCGCCTAAGCCGGTTGTCCTGCCGTGGTGGCGCGGATGATCGCGGAGTGCAGCTTGTCGCCGACGGCGTGGGTGAC
The DNA here is from genome assembly GCF_042739735.1 of Amycolatopsis sp. NPDC059027. Lineage (NCBI taxonomy): Bacteria > Bacillati > Actinomycetota > Actinomycetes > Pseudonocardiales > Pseudonocardiaceae > Amycolatopsis > Amycolatopsis sp. NPDC059027. The sequence continues at coordinate 15,898 of NZ_JBHYIK010000024.1, forward strand.
CCGGATGTCGATCCCGACCAACCCGGCGGCGCGTAGCAGGGTGCGATAGCCGGTGGCGGTGAGGGCTCCGGCGAGGCATTCGACGGCGTCGGCGCGACGGGCGCGTTCGGTGTCGGTGAGGGTGTCGTCGGCGATGATGTCGGTGATGCCGAGCCGTCCGCCGGGGCGTAGGACGCGGGCGATTTCGGCGAAGACGGCGGGCTTGTCGGCCGACAACGCGATGACGCAGTTGGAGATCACCACGTCGACGGAGTGGTCCGGGAGCGGGATGTTCTCGATGGCACCCTTGCGAAACTCGACGTTGGCGATACCCGCTTCGGCGGCGTGGCGACGAGCGAGGGTGAGCATCTCGTCGGTCATGTCGAGCCCGATGGCCCGCCCAGTCGGCCCGACGCGGCGCGCCGAGAGCAGAACGTCGAGCCCGCCACCGGACCCGAGGTCGAGCACGGTGTCGCCGGGGCGGAGGTCGGCGACGGCGAGCGGGTTGCCACACCCGAGACTGGCCGCCACCGCGTTCTCCGGCACCGCGTCGGCGTCCTCGGCGTAGTGGACCGCGCCGAGCTGGTCGGCGTCGTGCGGGTCGGTGATGAGGCCGGTGCCCTCGCCCGCGAGCGCGTGCCGCGCGGCGGTGGCGTAGCGGTCGCGGACGGCGTCTTGGTGCTCCTGATGTCCGGTCATGACGCGGCCTCGCAGGCCACATCGGTGAAGGCGACGGCCTGGCGGCCCATGACGACGTCCGCCGCGGTGGGGAAACAGGACAAGCAGCGCTGGTTGACCCGATACAACCGCGCGGTACCGCGGGCTTCGGCGAGCACGAACCGCGCCTCGGTGAGGATCTTCAGATGCGCCGACACCGTGGACTGCCCGACGGCGACCTGCTCGACCACCTCCCCGACCGTCATCGGAGCCTTGGTGGCGGCCAGGAGATTGAGGATCTGCACCCTCGTCGGGTCCGCGAGTGCGCGGAACCACCCGGCGTAGGTCTCGGCGGTGGCACGGTCCAGCATGCTCTCTCCTTTCATCGTCTATCGACGATAGACGATGAAAGGAGAGAGCGGAAGAAGGTCAGGCGGGAACGAGTTCGGCAAGCAGGGCCCGGACACGGCGGTCGATTTCGTCCCGGATGGGGCGGACGGCGTCGATGGTCTTTCCGGCGGGGTCGTCGAGTTGCCAGTCGAGGTAGCGCTTGCCGGGGAAGACGGGGCAGGCGTCGCCGCAGCCCATGGTGATCACGACGTCGGCGGCCTCGACCGCCTCGGTGGTCAGGGGTTTGGGGAATTCCCGGGTCAGGTCGACACCGAGTTCGTCCATCACCGCCACGACGGCGGGGTTGATGGTGTCGGCGGGCGCGGATCCGGCGGAGCGGACCACAACCTTGCCGCCCCCGTGATGGTGCAGCAGGGCGGCGGCCATCTGGGAGCGTCCGGCGTTGTGGACGCAGACGAACAGCACTTCCGGGGTTTTCACGCGGGAACCTCCGTGGCAGGAGTGAAGCGCCGTCGCAGGGCAAGGGAGACGTAGACGAGTGTGACGAGGACGGGGACCTCGATGAGCGGGCCGACGACCCCGGCCAGCGCTTGGCCGCTGGCGGCACCGAAGGTGGCGATCGCGACGGCGATGGCGAGCTCGAAGTTGTTGCCCGCAGCGGTGAACGCCAGCGTCGTCGTCCGCTCGTACGACAACCCGATCGCCTTGCCCAGTGCGTACGATCCGGCCCACATCAGTCCGAAGTAGACCAACAGCGGCAGCGCGATCCGCGCGACGTCCAGTGGCCGTCCGGTGATCTGATCCCCTTGCAGGGCAAAGAGAATCACGATGGTGAACAGCAGTCCGTAGAGCGCGACCGGCCCGACCTTCGGCAGGAACCGGGTCTCATACCAGGCACGGCCCTTGCCGCGTTCGCCGAGACGGCGGGACAGGTAGCCCGCGGCCAGCGGGATACCGAGGAAGATCAGCACACTCTTGGCGATCTGCCACCCGGACACGGCGAGGCCGGTTTGTTCGAGACCGAGCCAGCCGGGCAGCACCGCGAGGTAGAACCAGCCGAGTACGCCGAACATGATCACCTGGAACACCGAGTTCAGCGCCACCAGCACGGCGGCGGCCTCGCGGTCGCCGCAGGCCAGGTCGTTCCAGATGATCACCATCGCGATGCAGCGCGCGAGCCCGACGATGATCAGCCCGGTCCGGTACTCGGGCAGATCGGGCAGCAGCAGCCACGCGAGCGCGAACATCAGTGCCGGGCCGATCAGCCAGTTCAGCAGCAGCGACGGCCACAGCAGGCGCCGGTCGGCGGTCACTGTACCGAGCCGGTCGTAGCGGACCTTCGCCAGCACCGGGTACATCATCACCAGCAACCCGAGCGCGATCGGCAGCGAGATCCCGTCCACCGACACCGCGTTCAGCACCCCGCCGAGGCCGGGGATCCACCGTCCGGCCAGCAATCCGGCCACCATCGCCACGGCGATCCACACCGGTAGAAGCCGGTCCACTGTGGACAGCTTGCCCGCCACTGCCGACGCCTGGCTGTTCTCGGTGGTGGTCACGCCGACACCACCTCGGCCGCGTCCCCTGGCACCAGCACGGCCGAAAGGCGGGCCAGGACCTCCGGGTGCACGCGGTAGTAAACCCAGGTGCCGCGCCGCTCGCCGTCGATCAGCCCGGACTCGCGCAGCACCTTCAGATGATGGGAGATCGTCGGGCCGGTCAGCTCGAACGCGTCGGTCAGGTCGCACACGCAGGCTTCCCCGCCCGCGTGCGAAGCGATCAGCGACAGCAACCGCAGGCGGACCGGGTCGGCCATCGCCTTGAACAGCCTCGCCAGCTCCACCGACTGCTCCTCGGACAGCGGATCACGCGCCAGCGGGGAGCAGCAGGCGTCCATCGCGGCGATCGGCAGTTGCTTCGACATGCCTCTATCTTGACAGACATCTACATAGACAGCAATCTAAGTCGCATCCTGTTTCGACAATCATCTATCCAAGGAGGATGGGATGTCCCGGGTACAGCTCGCCCTGCGCGTCGGCGACTTGGAAGGCTCGATCGCCTTCTACACCAAGCTTTTCGGCACCGAGCCCGCGAAACGGCGCCCCGGCTACGCCAACTTCGCCATCACCGAGCCCGCACTCAAGCTCGTGTTACTGGAAGGCGAGCCCGGCCAGGCCACCGTCATGGACCACCTCGGCGTCGAAGTCGAATCCATCGACGAGGTCAACGCCGCCAGCCGGCGCCTCACCGGCGAAGGACTCGACACCCTCACCGAAGACGACACCACCTGCTGCTACGCCGTGCAGGACAAGGTCTGGGTCCACGGCCCCGGCCAGGAACCCTGGGAGGTCTACACCGTCAAAGCCGACTCGGCCAGCTTCGGTACCGACAGCACCGCGGCCGCCACCCCGGCCACCTGCTGTCAGCCCGCAGGCTGCGGCGCCTGAACGAGCGCGTTCGCTTCCGAGAGTCGCGGGAGATGAACACGCTGTAACCAAGGTGGACTGGCGGCGGGGGTGATCCCGTACGCTTCCCCGAGGCCGCCACCGGGTCCGGCGGCCCACACGAAGAAGCGGCCTCTCGCAAGGTCCTGAGCCAAGGCGAGAGGCCGCTTCTGCGTGTTCGAATCCTTTTAGGACTGTCAGAAATCTTCCGTCTTCACGACAGTCAGCAATCCGTTCCAGCCGGAGGCATCGACCGCGAGCACAGGGCTCCGGTCCCCCAGCTTCGAGTCACGAACAGCCATCCCGTCGCCAGGAAGGCCTGCCACCTCGACACACTCACCGTGGCCGTTGCTGTAGCTGCTCTTTCGCCAATGCAGCCCGGCGAAATCTGGGGCGAACATAGTCGCTACTCCTCGCTCTCACGCGCCCGCCTGGCTCGGATCTCCTTGATCCGCTCGACGGTCGCTTCCGGGTCCAGCGCGTCTGTCACCAAGCGCTTGAAGTTCACGATATACGCCTCGGCCTCGGATTCCGCCTCGATATAGAGACCCTCACTCAGGTTGTCCAGGTAGACGGCGGCCACATCGCCGTGGCCGAACTCGATCAAGTGGTACGCCGAGCCGAAACCCGGAAATTCGCCCGTCTCCCTGCCGATGAGCTTCTTGGGGATGAGCTGAAGCTTGACCGTGGGCAGCGCCGCCATGGCGACCAGGTGGTCGAGCTGCCGCAGCATAGCGTCCAAGCCGCCGACATACTGCTCCAGCGCGGACTCGTGCATCAATGCGTGCAGCTCCAACGGATTGCCCTTGTCCGTGAGCCTCGCCTGCCGCCGCTGGCGAACCTTGCTGCGCTCGTCGACCAATGCCTCATTCGGCTCCGACATCCACGAACGAACCAGCGCAGTGGAGTAGTCGGCGGTCTGCAACAAACCCGGCACCAAGGTCATCTGCATGTTACTGACCTTGGATGCCTCGGCTTCCGTCTCGACGAAGTCAGTCATGTCTCCACCGAGTGCATCGCCGCTATACGACGTCCACCAGGCCGACCCTTCATCGCCTTTGCGGGCGTACGCGACGACGCGGTCTCGTTCGGCCTCGTCCACGCGCAGCAGAGTGGCGATCGCGATGATCTCGGCCACCGGCGCGGGTTTCTTCGCCGTGAGGAACAGGTTCAGCTTGGCGGGCGACCAGCCCAGCAGCTTCGCGAGCGCGGCCTGGTTCGTCTTCGGGGTGGCGTTGGCCAGCCAGCCTCGCAGGTAGCGCGCGACGCGGCGCTGTCGCACGTTGAGCTTCGACTCGCCGGACCTGTCGTCCACCTTGACCTCCCTGTTCGAGCCGAGCGACCGCCTCATCCGTCCGGGTGAAGTCGCGCGGCTCGCTAAATATTTAGCGCCATCCTATGTAAATATTCACGCACAGGATACCTCAATACGCCCGGCGAGCCTAACGGTCCGTGCCCGCCACACTTCGGAGAGGTACGTCCAGAAGGGAGGCCCCCGTGGTCGCGTTGCCATCCGGCGCCCTGCCAGCGGGCACGACGTCGATCCCGTGCGACAACGCGATGGGCAAGCCGGGCTCGATCAAGATCTTCACCGAGCACACCCAAGTGCTCCTGATCGCTCCGCCCGGCGAAACAGCACAGCTCACGGCCCAGACGGCGCGCACCGTCGCGCACGCGCTCATGCGCCACGCCGGTCACGCGGACGGCGTCACCTGGCGGACGAGTCGCGGGAATCGCTCAGCACACCAGAACGCAAAGGAGAGTTGACATGTGGCTTACTCGGGGAATCGCGGTCACTTCGTGGGTCAACCTGGATTCGTCCTGCGAAATCACGCCGAAAGTGTTCGGGGACGAACTTCAGGTCGAATTCGGTTCGCGGGCCGCCTCGCTGGGCCTGCACATCACGGAAGACATGGTGGACAAGCTCCTGACCGTCTTCACCGACGCCAAGACCCGCTTCCGCGAACTGGACGAGGAAACCGACAACGAACCGCAGAACGTGGGGTGACGGCAGCACCGATGTTCTCGTGAGCGAAACCGTGGTCACGTTAGAAGTCTGGTACAACCAGGAGCCGGACAACGACTACAGCGAGGGCGAGCCAGCGATCCTCGTCACCACTCCCGAAGAGCTGGACGCACTTATCGCGCGGGTACAAACCGACACCAAAGACGTTGCTGTGCCGTCAATGGTGGAGTGCTCTGTCGCCGGGGACCCGAAACAAGGTGTGTTCGACATGGGTGTCGGCGTGGAGAAGAGCTTTGTCATCTTCATGGCGCCGGACGCAGTACGAACACAAGGTGGCAGCACGCCTGGCGAGTACGTCGCCTATGACTACATGGCGCACGTACGGGAAATCCCGGCCGACTGTGAAGTGCCGATGGACGAGGTACGGAGGGTGGCGGGGGAATTCCTGAGCACCGGAAAGGTGCCAGCAGGCCTGACGCCCACCGCGCCAGCGCCGGAAAACTGACCGGCGGGCCGCCGAACCGCGCGAGATGCCCGAATGCCGTTAAGGCCACCTTACGGGCGTCTGACGCCCGTAAGGTGGCCTTAACGGCACGACGCAAGCTAGACGGTGAAGCCGAGGGCGCGCAGTTGTTCGCGGCCGTCCTCGGTGATCTTCTCCGGGCCCCACGGCGGCATCCAGACCCAGTTGATCCGGAAGTCGCTGACCAGCCCGCCGGACGTCAGCGCCGAGGCGGTCTGGTCCTCGATGACGTCGGTCAGCGGGCAGGCCGCCGAGGTCAGCGTCATGTCGATGGTCGCGGTGTTGTCGGTCTCGACCCGGATGTCGTAGACGAGGCCGAGGTCGACGACGTTGATGCCCAGCTCGGGGTCGACGACGTCCCGCATCGCCTCCTCGACGTCCTCGACCTTGGCGACGTCGGCGGCGGGGGCCGCCTGCTCCGGCAGATCGGCGGCGGTGCGGCCCTCGCGGTGTTCGGGGGTCTCGGTGACCGTGGTGGTCGTCTCGGGGGTCTGGGGGTCGCCCCCAGAAGGTACAGCAGTCGTCATGCCGTTTCAGCTCCACTGGTGGTTCGGGCTACCGCGTCCTTGAAGGCCATCCAGCCGAGCAACGCGCATTTGACCCGCGCCGGATACTTCGCGACACCCGCGAAGGCGACGCCGTCCTCCAGCACGTCCTCGTCCGGTTCGACCTTGCCCTTGCCCTGCATCAGTTCCACGAAGGCGTCCATGGTGGTGAACGCCTCCTCCACAGTGTGCCCCACGACGAGATCCGTCAACACCGAGGTCGAGGCCTGGCTGATCGAGCAGCCCTGGCCCTCGTAGGAGATGTCGGCGACCTTCCCGTCGTCGAGCTTGACGCGCAGCGTGACCTCGTCGCCGCAGGTCGGGTTGACCTGGAACGACTCGGCGTCGAACGGTTCGCGCAGGCCGCGCCCGTGCGGGTTCTTGTAGTGGTCCAGGATGATCTCCTGGTACATGCTCTCCAGGTTCATGGTCACGCGACCCCGAAGAACTTCTGCGCCTCGCCGACACCCGCCACCAGGGCGTCCACTTCGGACAGTGTGTTGTAGAGGTAGAACGAGGCACGCACGGTCGCCTGCGCCCCGCAGGCCCGGTGCAGCGGCCACGCGCAGTGGTGCCCGACCCGGACCGCGATGCCGAGGCTGTCCAGCACCTGACCGGCGTCGTGCGGGTGCACGCCGTCGATCTCGAACGCGATCGTGGCGCCGCGGCTCTCCAGATCCGCCGGCCCGACGATCCGCACGCCCGGGATCGCGCTCAGTCCGGCCAGCGCGCGCTCGGCGAGCACGTGCTCGTGCGCCGCGACGCGGTCCATGCCGATGGCCGAGAGGTAGTCGACGGCCGCGCCGAGCCCGATGGCCTGCGAGGTCATCGGCACGCCGGCCTCGAACCGCTGCGGCGGCGGGGCGAACGTCGTGCCCTCCATCTTGACCAGCTCGATCATCGAGCCACCGGTGAGGAACGGCGGCATCGCGGCGAGCAGCTCCTGGCGTCCATATAGGACACCGATGCCGGACGGGCCGAGCATCTTGTGCCCGGAGAACACCGCGAAGTCGACGCCGAGCGCGTGGAAGTCCACGGGGAAGTGCGGCACCGACTGACAGGCGTCCAGCACGGTGAACGCGCCGACGGCCTTGGCCTTCTCCACGAGCAGCGAGACCGGGTTGACCGTACCGAGCACATTGGACTGGTGCGCGAACGCGACCACCTTGGTGCGCGGCGTGATCAGCTCGTCCACATCGGACAGATCCAGCCTGCCCTCGGCGGTCACCTTGAACCACTTCAGCGTGGCCCCGGTCCGCTGGCAGAGCTGCTGCCACGGCACGAGGTTCGCGTGGTGTTCCATCTCGGTGATGACGATCTCGTCACCCGGGCCGACGACGAAGCGCGCGGCCTCGGGACCGGCCGTAGCGGCGTTGCCCATCGAGTAGGCGACGAGGTTGATGCCCTCGGTGGCGTTCTTGGTGAACACCAGTTCCTCCGGCTCCGCCCCGACGAACTCCGCGATCCGCGCGCGGGCGGATTCGTAGGCGTCGGTGGCTTCCTCGGAGAGCTGGTGCGCGCCGCGGTGCACGGCCGCGTTCGACGTCTCGACGTAGTGCCGTTCGGCGTCGAGAACCTGTGTCGGCCGTTGCGAGGTCGCCCCGGAGTCCAGATACACCAACGGTTTCCCGTCACGCACGGTGCGCGACAGGATCGGGAAGTCGGCGCGCAGCGCCGTCACGTCCAAGGGGACAGAGCTGGCCGAGGTGGTGGTCATCGGCTCGACTCCTCTCGGTGTAGTCAGGGCTTCCGGGGCGAACGCGGGTGTCAGACGGCGGCTTCGGCCTTGCCGACGTACTTGACGTAGCCGTTCTCCTCCAGCTCGTCGGCCAGCTCCCTGCCACCCGACTCGACGATCTTGCCGCCGGCGAAGACGTGCACGAAGTCGGGGGTGATGTGCTTGAGGATGCGGGTGTAGTGCGTGATCAGCATGACGCCGACCTCGCTCGAAGCCTTGTAGTCGTTGACACCCTGCGAGACGACCCGCAGCGCGTCGACGTCGAGGCCCGAGTCGGTCTCGTCGAGGATCGCGAACTTCGGCTTGAGCAGCGCCAGCTGCAGGATCTCGTGGCGCTTCTTCTCACCGCCGGAGAAGCCCTCGTTGACCGAGCGCTCGGCGAACTCCTGCGAGATCTCGAGCTTGCCCATCTCCTCCTTGACCTCCTTGACCCAGTGGCGCAGCTTGGGGGCCTCGCCACGGACCGCGGTGGCCGCGGTGCGCAGGAAGTTGGACATGGACACGCCCGGCACCTCGACCGGGTACTGCATCGCGAGGAACAGGCCCGCGCGGGCGCGCTCGTCGACACTCATCTCCAGCACGTCCTCACCGTCGAGCAGGACCTGCCCGGAGGTGACCTCGTACTTGGGGTGCCCGGCGATCGCGTAGGACAGCGTCGACTTGCCCGAGCCGTTGGGGCCCATGATCGCGTGCGTCTCACCGGAGCGGATGGTCAGGTTGACGCCCTTGAGGATCTCCTTGGCACCCTCGTCGGTGGTCACCGACGCGTGCAGATCCTTGATTTCCAGCGTTGCCATTTCTTTCCTAAAAGTCTGTTGTGGACGGACGGGCGTCAGGCGCCGACTGCTTCGAGTTCGGCCTCGATCGCGGCTTCGAGGCGCTCGCGCACCTCGGGGACGTCGATCTTGACCAGGATCTCGTGGAAGAACCCGCGCACGACCAGCCGCCGCGCCGCCTCTTCCCCGATTCCGCGCGACTGCAGGTAGAACAACTGCTCGTCGTCGAACCTTCCCGTCGCGCTCGCGTGCCCGGCGCCCTCGATCTCGCCGGTCTCGATCTCCAGGTTCGGCACCGAGTCCGCGCGGGCCCCCGGCGTCAGCACCAGGTTGCGGTTGAGCTCGTAGGTGTCGGTCGCCTCGGCGGCCGCGCGGATGAGCACGTCCCCGATCCACACCGTGTGCGCGTCGTCGCCCTGCAGCGCGCCCTTGTACATCACGCGGGACTTGCAGTTGGCGACCGCGTGGTCCACGAACAGGCGGTGTTCCTGGTGCTGGCCCTTGTCCGCGAAGTACAGGCCGAGCATCTCGACGTCGCCGCCCTTGTCCGCGAAAGTCGCGGTGGGCGAGACCCGGACCAGGTCGCCGCCGAGGGTGATGACGATGTGCTTGAGCGTGGCGTCGCGGCCGAGCTTGAGGTGCTGTTCGGACACGTGCACCGCGTCGTCGGCCCAGTCCTGGACGCTGACCACGGTGATCTTCGCGCCGTCGCCGATGACGAACTCGACGTTGTCCGCGTAGGTGCCGGAGCCGACGTGGTCGAGCACGACGACGGCCTCGGCGAACGCCTCGGCGCGGACCTGCAGGTGCCCGTAGGCGACCTTGCCCTCGCCGGGGCCGTGGATCCGCAGCACGGACGGCTTCGACGCCTGCGTCTCCTTCGGCGCGGTGACGATCGTGGCCTTGGCGAAGGAGGAGTACGCCTGCGCGGCGATCCGGTCGCTCGGCACGCCGGCCTCGCCAAGCCTCGCGTCGTCACGGCCGGCGGTCTCGATCTTCAGCTCGGGCGCCGCTTCGACGTCCAGGGTGATCTCACCCGAGGCGGCCGCACCGTCGTGCAGGCCGCGCAGCCGCTTCATCGGGGTGAAGCGCCAGTTCTCCTCACGACCGCCGGGAACCTCGAAGGCCTCGACGTCGTAGGAGGTGAACCGCTCCGCGCGGGAGGTCGCCGGGACGACGACCCCCTCACGCATCGCGGAGGAAACGTTGTTCTCGGTAACGGGCATGACTAGCCGACGGACCCTTCCATCTGGAGCTCGATCAGGCGGTTCAGCTCGAGCGCGTACTCCATCGGCAGCTCGCGCGCGATGGGCTCGACGAACCCGCGCACGATCATCGCCATGGCCTCGGCCTCGTCGAGACCGCGGGACATCAGGTAGAACAGCTGCTCTTCGCTGACCTTCGACACCGTCGCCTCGTGGCCCATCGACACCTCGTCGTTGCGGATGTCCACGTACGGGTAGGTGTCCGACCGCGAGATCGTGTCGACCAGCAGCGCGTCACAGACGACGCTGGACCGCGAGTGGTGGGCCCGCTTCGCGACCTTGACCAGGCCGCGGTAGGAGGTCCGGCCGCCGCCGCGTGCCACCGACTTCGACACGATGGTCGAGGAGGTGTACGGCGCGAGGTGCTCCATCTTCGCGCCCGCGTCCTGGTGCTGGCCCTCGCCCGCGAACGCGACCGACAGGACCTCGCCCTTGGCGTGCTCGCCCATGAGGAACACCGACGGGTACTTCATCGTCACCTTGGAACCGATGTTGCCGTCGATCCATTCCATGGTCGCGCCCTCTTCGCACTTGGCGCGCTTGGTGACCAGGTTGTAGACGTTGTTCGACCAGTTCTGGATGGTCGTGTAGCGGCAGCGGGCACCCTTCTTGACGATGATCTCCACGACCGCCGAGTGCAGCGAGTCGGACTGGTAGATCGGCGCCGTGCAGCCCTCGACGTAGTGCACGTAGGCGTCTTCGTCGACGATGATCAGGGTCCGCTCGAACTGGCCCATGTTCTCGGTGTTGATCCGGAAGTAGGCCTGCAGCGGGATCTCCACGTGCACGCCCTTCGGCACGTAGATGAACGAGCCGCCGGACCACACCGCGGTGTTCAGCGCGGAGAACTTGTTGTCCCCGGCCGGGATCACGGAGCCGAAGTACTCCTGGAAGATCTCCGGGTGCTCCTTGAGCGCGGTGTCGGTGTCCAGGAACAGCACGCCCTGCTCCTCCAGGTCCTCGCGGATCTGGTGGTAGACGACCTCGGACTCGTACTGCGCCGCGACACCGGCGACGAGGCGCTGCTTCTCCGCCTCGGGGATGCCGAGCTTGTCGTAGGTGTTCTTGATGTCCTCGGGCAGGTCCTCCCAGGAGGTCGCCTGCTTCTCCGTGGACCGCACGAAGTACTTGATGTTGTCGAAGTCGATCCCGGAGAGGTCCGCGCCCCAGTTGGGCATGGGCTTCTTCTCGAAGAGCTTGAGCGCCTTCAGTCGCGCTTCGCGCATCCACTCCGGCTCGGACTTCTTCGAGGAGATGTCGGTGACGACGTCCTCGTTCAGCCCGCGACGGGCGCTGGCGCCCGCCTCGTCGGAGTCCGCCCAGCCGAACGCGTACTTGCCAAGGGACTCGATGGTCTCTTCCTGGCTCAGTGGCGCGGTGGTGGGAGTGCGCTGCTCGGCAGCGGCAGTCATGCGGGTTTCCCTCCATTCGGGATCCGTGCTTTACGTCCGGTCGGCGGTGGGACCGCCCCCGGACGCTCTGTGCTCCCCGGCTCTTGTGGTGCCGGGCTACCCGCCGTGGCGACGGGTACGTGTGTGGTGCACGCGTTGTCACCGCGCGCGATGGTCGCCAGCCGCTGCACGTGCGTGCCGAGCAGCCGGGCGAACGCCTCGGTCTCGGCCTCGCACAGCTGCGGGAACTCCGCGGCGACATGGGCGACTGGACAATGGTGCTGGCAGAGCTGTGCCCCGACATGTGCGGCGGGCGCGCCGGGAACGCCGACCTGACGGGTCGACGCAGCGTAGCCCTCCCTGGTCAGGGCGGTCGCGAGGGCCTCGGCCCGCGCCGCGGGGTCGTCCTCGCCGGCGATCGCCTTGCGGTGCGGCTCGACGAGCGAGGCGACGCGACGCTCAGCGAAGGCGCGTACGGCGTCCTCGCCCGCGTGCTCGGCGAGGAACCGGATGGCCGACACGGCAAGGTCGTCGTAGGCGTGCCCGAAGCGGGCTCGACCGGCCTCGGTGAGCAGGAACAGCTTCGCCGGACGGCCCCGTCCGCGAGGCCCGCGGCGCGGCGCGTCCCGCGTCTCGGCTTCGCCATCCGCGAGAAGCGCGTCGAGATGGCGGCGGATCGCCGTCGGGCTGATCCCGAGCTGCTCGGCGACCGTCACCGCGGTCATCGGGCCCTGCTCGAGCAGCAGCCGGGCGACCTCGTGCCGGGTCCGGCCCTCGGCGCTGACCTGCACGGGAACAGGGGGAACCCCGGCGGAGTACGTGTCGTCACCCACCTGCTCACCCGCTCCCGTCTTTTTCACAACACAAGTGTGTCTTATTTCCTCCGGGACTTCAAAGGCGGGGTGTGTGGCAGTGACCCGAGTCACCCTCAAGTCGAGTCGATACGCTTCGTGGCGTGGCAGTCGGCGAGCACCCCGCGCAGCGGGACCCTGGGGAAGACACGGCCCGCGGCGACGGTATTCCGGTGACGACCCTCCCGGACGTGCCCTCGCCCGTCGGCCCGCTCGAACCGGAGCCCCTTGACCAGCGCGAACGGCGCGGCCTGGACGTCGTGCGACGGTTCGGCACGGTCGGCGCGCTCTTCCTGGCGCTCGGCTCGCTCGGCGCGGGCGCGGCACCGGTGCTCAACCCGGTGCAGGAGATCCCGGTCCTGCGGCTGTTCACCCGCATTCCGACGGTGTCGCTCGCGATCGCCTTCGCCGGCATGGGCATCCTGGTGATCAGCTGGCTGATGCTCGGCCGGTTCGCCCGGCCGGACCGCGCGCGCCTGGCGAGCCAGGCCCAGCTCGCCCGTACGATCGCGATGTGGGTGGCGCCGCTGCTGGTCATCCCGCCGCTGTTCTCCCGCGACGTCTACAGCTACCTCGCGCAGAGCGAGATCGTGCACCGCGGGATGGACCCGTACACACTCGGCCCCGCGCAGGCGCTCGGCGTCGCCGACCCGCTCACCGCGGGGGTGTCGAACATGTGGCGCGAGACGCCCGCGCCGTACGGGCCGCTGGACCTGCGCCTCGGCGGCTGGCTGGCGCCGCTCGCGGGCAACAACATCGTGTTCGGCGTGCTGCTGCAGCGCGGGCTGGCGCTGATCGGCGTGGTGCTGATCATCTGGGCGCTGCCAAGGCTGGCGCGGCGCTTCGGCGTCCAGCCCGCGACGGCGCTGTGGCTGGGCGCGGCGAACCCGTTGCTGATCTTCCACTTCATCGCCGGTGCCCACAACGACTCGCTCGCCATCGGGCTCATGGTCGCCGGGCTGGAGGTCGGCATCCGGCGGCTGCCGGTGCGGATCAAGGGCGACAGTCCCCCGCCGCTGGCCAAGGGGGAACTGCTGTTCATCGGCCTCGGCGTGGCCGTCATCACGCTCGGGGTCGCGGTGAAGGCGCTGCCCGTGGTCGCGCTGCCGTTCCTGACGGTGATGGTCGCGCGGCGCTGGCACGGCCGGATCAAGGACCTCGTGCTGGCCGCGCTGCCGATGGCGGCGCTGTTCGGCGTCCTCCTCGTGGTGGTGTGCGAAGGCACCGGGCTCGGCTTCGGCTGGATCGGCACCACGTTCAACACCCCGGGGCTGGTCCGCAGCTGGATCTCCCCCACCGCCGAGCTCGCCCAGCTCGACGGCGTCCTGGGCATCACGCTCGGCCTGGGCAACCACACCAACGCGCTGGTGCCGATCTTCGGCACCCTCGGCTTCATCGTCGCGGGCCTGATCACCGTCAAGTTCCTGTGGGACAGCTTCAAATGGCGCTACCGCCCGATCATCGGCCTCGGCGTCGCGCTGGGCGCGGTGACGATCCTGCAGATCAACCTGCAGCCGTGGTACGTGCTGTGGGCGGTGATCCCGCTGGCCGCGGCGGCCGGGACGTCGCGGTTCCGGATCGTCGCGACGGTGATCAGCGCGGGCCTGCCGTTCCTGCTGCCTCCGACCGGCAGCACCTTCGACGGCCGTTCGTACGTGCTGCCGTGGGCGTACGGCGCGGCGATCCTCGTCGTCCTCACCGGACTGGCGATCGTGCGCAGGCAGTCGCCGCTTCTGCTGTCGAGACCGTCCCCCAAGCTTTCCGCGAGCGCCGAGGCCGTATCTTGACGCCCTCTCCCGTATGAAACGGGAGATTTCAACCCTTCTACGCAACCGGCGAGGAGGTAGCGGGTCGAGGTTCACGCTTCACGGACCGGCTGATGCCGAGGTCTCCGCGTGCTGTCACCGTCCGTCCGGCGGCGATGTTGATAGCCGCGTTCACGTCCGCGTTGGCCTGGTGCCCGCAGGCTGTGCACCGGAAAACCGCTTGGCTCTTGCGATTTTCCGGCGCACAGTGCCCGCAGGCCGCGCAGGTTTGGGACGTGTACGCGGCGGGAATCTTTTCCACCCTGCCCGGAGCCTTGCACTCCAAGCGGGCAACGAGCATGCCCCAGGCGTTTGCGAGGATCGCCCGGTTCAAACCAGCTTTTTGTCGAACCTGGCTACCCGGCTGCTTCGCGGTTCCCCTTGCAGACCTGGTCATGCTCCTGATCACCAGGTCTTCGACGCGGATCCGGTCGAAGCGGCGGGCAAGCTCTGCGGAGATCTTCTCCACCCAGTCCTTCCGCCGATCCTTCGCCCTGGCGGCCATGCGGGCGATCGCCGTCTTCACCTTGCGGCGACGGTTCGAGCCCCGCTTCGCACGGGCCAGACGGCGTCGCAACCACAGAAGCCGCTCTTTCTCACCTGGGGTCAAGGTGTGTGCGTGGAACAGCTCCCCGGTCGACAAGGCGACCGACACCGCTACACCCCGGTCGACGCCGACCAGCTCGCCGTTGCGGGGCGCAGGCACGGGAGTGGGGACAGCAGCGAACGCGACGTGCCGGCGGCCCGCCTGGTCCCGGCCGATCCGGTATGACTTCACCCCCTCGGGCACAGTGCGGGACCAGCGGAACCGGACCCATCCGACCTTCGGCACCCACACCTGGCCATGTCGGCGGTTCACCCGCCGCACGTGCTCCGGCTTTACCGCGACCTGCCGGAAACCTTCACGCACACCGGCCTTGCGCCAGCCGGGCCGTCCATGGGTCCCGCCGAAGAAGTTCCGCACGGCCTGCGCGAAATCCCGCAACGCCTGCTGCTGAACCGTCGCCGATCCCGCCCGCAACCACGCGAATTCCGCACGAGCTTCGGTCAACTGGCGGCACTGCTCGGCAAATCCCGGAGCTGACACGCGTCCTCCCTGCCAGTGGGCATGCTGTTCGACGGCAAGATTCCACACATAACGGGCGTGACGACAATGCTCGAGCAGCCCGACCACCTGGTCAGACGTGGGCACAAGCCGGTAACGGGACATGCACAGCAAGTTATCCAAGGGGCCGACAATGCGCGAAACCCACCGCGAGCACGGCACAGTGGCCGCCCACCACCGTCGTTGCCGCGCTCCCTCCCCGCCCCTGGGAACGAGGCATCAACGCTACGGAATACCATGAGTAGTTGTGAGTGCCCCCGCCGTCGAGATCACCGGCCTGGTGAAGCGTTACGGTCCCACCACCGCCGTCGACGGTCTCGACCTGCGGATGGAACGTGGGTCCGTGCTCGCACTGCTGGGCCCCAACGGGGCGGGCAAGACCACCACCGTCGAGATCTGCGAAGGCTTCCTGCGTCCTGACGCCGGTTCCGTGCGCGTCCTCGGCCTCGACCCCGCCCGCGAGTCGGCGGCGCTGCGGCCCCGCGTCGGCGTCATGCCCCAGGGCGGTGGCGCGTATCCGGGCGTCCGGGCAGGCGAGATGCTGCGGCTCGTCGCGTCGTGCGCGGCGAACCCGCTCGACCCGGCCTGGCTGCTGGACGTCCTCGGCCTCGCCGCCGCGCGGCGGACGCCGTTCAAGCGGCTCTCCGGCGGGCAGCAGCAACGCCTTTCGCTGGCGTGCGCGCTGATCGGGCGGCCGGAGCTGGTGTTCCTCGACGAGCCGACCGCCGGGATGGACCCGCAGGCGCGGCGCCTGGTGTGGGACCTGCTGCAGGCGCTGCGCGCCGACGGCGTGAGCGTGCTGCTCACCACGCACCTCATGGAGGAGGCCGAAACACTGGCCGATTCCGTCGTGATCGTCGACCACGGCAAGGTCGTCCTCGCCGGTTCGCCGCAGACGCTGACGGTGGAGAACGGCGAAGCCGCGCAGCTGCGGTTCAAGGCGCGGACGCGGCTCGACACCGCGCTGCTGAGCGCCGCGCTGCCCGAGGGGTACGCGGTCCGCGAGTCCTCGCCGGGCACGTATCTGGTCGAGGGCGCCGTCGATCCGCAGGTGGTGTCCGCGGTGACGTCGTGGTGCGCGCAGCAGGGCGTGCTGCCGGAGGAACTGCAGGTGGGGCGGCGGACGCTGGAAGAAGTCTTCCTGGAGCTGACCGGACGGGAGCTGCGCGCATGAGCGACGCTTGCGAGCGAATCATGGATATCATGCGCCAAAAGGGATCGAACACTGTCTCGCGAAGCGAGTCGATCGCATGATGACTTTCCCCGCCGGTACGTTCACTCCCGCACCGGGCCGCGGCTCGCTCGGCCACATGCTGCGCACCCACGCGCGCGTCGAGGCGAGCCTGACGCTGCGGCACGGTGAGCAGATCCTGCTGACCCTGCTGATCCCGCTGGCGCTGCTGATCGGGTTGTCGCTGCTGAACATCCTCCCGGCGGCCCAGCTCGGTTCGACGTCCAAAGTGGACTGGATGACGCCGCGCGTGCTGGCGCTGGCGGTGATGTCCTCGGCGTTCACCGGCCAGGCGATCGCGTTGGGCTTCGACCGGCGATACGGCGTCCTGAAACGGCTTTCCGCGACGGCGCTGCCGCGCTGGCTGCTGGTCGCCGGCCGGGTCGTGGCGGCGCTGGTCGTGGTGGCACTGCAGTCGGTGATCATCGGCGTGGTGGCCTTGCTGCTCGGCTGGTCGCCGTCGGGTGCCGGGGTTTTCGCGGCCGTGGTGCTGCTGTTCTTCGGGACGCTGGCGTTCGGCGCGCTGGGCGTGCTGCTCGGCGGCGCGCTGCGGGCCGAGGCGGTGCTGGCGCTGGCCAACATCGTGTGGTTCGTGCTGCTGCTGGCGGGCGGGATCCTGCTGGCGCCGTCGACGATGCCGTCCGGCGTCGGGGTGATCGTCTCGCTGCTGCCCTCGGGCGCGCTGGCGGAGGGCCTGCGGGCGGCACTGGTGGACGGGACGTTCGCCTGGGGACCGCTGGGCGTGCTCGTGGTATGGGCCGTGGTGGCGGGCGCCGTAGCGAGCCGCACCACCCGCCTCACCTGACGCTCCCGTTCTCCCCCTCGCCCCAAGCGCCCCAATGTGGCGTTCGTCCGGCGAGCAGCGGGGCCGCTCAGAGCACGGAGTCCAGCAGGGTCGCCAGTTCGGTGACGCGCCGGATCGATTCCGGCGCTCGTTCGGCGTCGGGTGCCTCGGACAGGAAGACCAGCGCCAGCATCACCGCGGCGTCCAACCGGAGCAGCAGTTCCTCGGGATCGGACAGTTCGGGCAGCGGCCGGACCGCCGCGTAGCCGGCGAGGAACGCGTCTGCGGGCTTCTCGTTCTCCAGGATGCGGTACAGGTCGAGAGCCGCGGGGCCGATGAGCGCGTTCGACCAGTCGACGAACGCGAGCAGCCGCCCGTCCCGTGCCCGCAGGTTGCTGCCCCGCACATCGAGGTGCAGCAGGCTGGGGCCGAACCGGTCGAGGCCCCGCGCGATCTCGGCGAGGCGCTCCTCGGCGGGCAGGCCGGGCAGGTCCGGCACCAGTTTCGCCGCCTCGGCCCAGCGGCGGGTGATCCGGCGGCCGAGCAGCAGCGGCGTCGGCAGGTTCTCCTGGGCCACGGGTGTGATCGGCGGTGGGGACGCCGCGTGCAGCCTCGCCACGCCACGGCCGACCTCCGCCGGATCGGGTTCCCGGCCGTCGGCGTCGACGTAGCCGGTCAGCAGCGCGATCCTGCCGTCGGCCCGCAGCAGCCGATGGGCGACCGGGACCGGGACGTCGCCGCCCGCGAGGTAGGTCAGGATCGCCCATTCCTGTTCCAGCAGGGCTTCGGCGGAGACGTGCGGGTCGTTGACGTTGCGGTAGACGGTCTCCTTGGGGACCCGCAGGGCGACCGTGCCGTGTTCCGGCGATTCGGCCCGGTACACCGCGAACTCCAGCCCCTCGCCAGCCAGCGACACGTCCCGTAGTTTCGCCGCTTCGAGGAACGGCAGCACCGCATCGTCCAGCTCCACCGATCCCCCCTCTGGCCGACGGTCGTGGATCACCCGGGTGAGTGATCTCTGCGCGCAGCCGATCGCCCAGCTCGTGGAGTCGCAACGCTGTGCGCAGGCAAGACGTCGCTCACTCACATGAATCACAGGAGTCACACTGAGTGCCAAGAGACACACAAATTTACAACTACCACTTTAGTCACGCACACTCCTTGCGAGCGTGACGACGTCTCCGGCGTGTCGCGCGGGGCTTGGCAAGGGAGGCCGCGATGAAGGTGGGCATCAGGCTCGCGATCGGAAGCGCCTGCGCCGCCGCCGTGGCGGTGGGCGTGCTGGTGACGGGCGAGGGTCACGGCGGCGCCGGGCCCGGCGGGACCGAGGCGGCGGTGAACCTCGCGGCCGCGGGCGACGACCAGGTGCCCGGTATGGACGTCTCCTCCCACCAGGGCAACGTCGACTGGGCCGCGGCCTGGCGCAACGGGGCCCGGTTCGCCTACGTCAAGGCGACCGAGAACACCAACTACACCAACCCGTTCTTCACGCAGCAGTACAACGGCTCGTACGACGTCGGCATGATCCGCGGCGCCTACCACTTCGCCGTCCCGAACGCCACGAGCGCGGTGGCGCAGGCCGACTTCTTCGTCGCGCACGGCGGCGGCTGGTCGCCCGACGGCCGGACCATGCCGCCGATGCTGGACATCGAGTACAACCCCTACGGCCCCACCTGCTACGGACTGTCCAAACCGGACATGGTCAACTGGATCAAGGCCTTCTCCGACCGGATCCACGCGAAGACCACCCGGTGGCCGATGATCTACACGACCACCGACTGGTGGCAGACCTGCACCGGCAACAGCCCGCTGTTCGGCGACACCCATCCGCTGTTCATCGCGCGCTACGCCAGCAATGTCGGCCCCCTGCCCAGCGGCTGGAAGTACTACACGCTCTGGCAGTACGCCGATTCCGGGAAGTTCCCCGGCGACCAGAACGTCTTCGACGGCACGATGGAGCGCCTGAAAGCGCTTGCCCTCGGCGAAGGCCGCACCGAGGTGCCGCCGTCCACGCCGGTGAGCCCGACGCCCGCGCCGACCACCAGCTCCGCGCCGTCGTCGAGCAAACCCGCCACGACCAGTTCCAGCCCGCCGCCGAGCAAGTCCACGACGCCCAAGTCCGCGAGCCCGTCGCCGAGCACGTCGGCGCCGAAAACGAAACCGAGCACCTCACCCACGACGTCAGCGGGCCGTTCGGACAAGACACCGGGGCTGATCTGGGCGGGCGGCAAGACCCCGGCACAGCAGCCACGCGCCGAGCTGACGCCGCCGAGCACCCGCACGAGCGAACCCGCGCTGGTGGCGGTGCCGGTGACCACGGCACCCGGCACCACCGAGCCGAGCGCCTCCCCCAGCACGAGCGCGCTGCCGGGCATCGAGGTCGAGGCGCCCGCCGCGGCGCCGGTGAAGGACGAGGCCACGACGCGGGCGAGCGGTGATCTCGCCAGCACCGGTGTCCACACGGCCCGGATGGTGGTGTTCGGCGCGAGCCTGATCGTGCTCGGCGCGTGCCTGCTGATGCTGCTCCGCATGATGGTGCTGCGCCGCCGCCCGAGGCGGATCCGGTGACGACGGCGGCGACGCGGACGTGAGCCGCGTCGTTCACGGTATTCCGGTCGGCCGGTCAACCGTATCGAGGGGAAGTGCCGCAGCAAGACGGGTAGCGCGGTCTCCGTCTGCATGCGTGCCAGCGCCGCGCCGAGGCAATAATGCGCTCCCAGCCCGAAGGCGATCGGGCGGTTCGCCTGCCGTCCAGGGCGGAACGTGTCCGGAGCGGCGAACCGCCGCGGGTCACGGTTGGCCGCCGCGAGCACCAGCATCACATGAGCCCCCGTACCGACGGTTGTGCCGAACTTCTCGAGGCCGCACTCCGGCACCCGGGTCAGGGTGTGGATCGGCGGGTCGAACCGCGACACCTCGGTCACGAAATCCGTGGTGCTCGCACCGGCATAGGAAGCCGGTTCCGCCAACGCGAGCTTGATCGCGTTGCCGAGAAGGTCACTGGGTGTCCGCGCGCCGGCGATCAGGAACATCACCAAGCCCGCGGCGACGTTCGGTCCGCGGACCCGGATCTCCCCCGTTTCGCCATCCGGTTTCGGCGCACCGGTCTCCGGATCGGCGACGTACACGTGGTGCCCCTTCGCCGCCACCCCGCGGCTGACCACTCCGCCGTCCACAAAGGTCTTTCCCCCGGTGGTTTGCCCGTGACGAAGAGCGTGGCCTCGGCCAAGCCGTAACACGGGATCACCGCGGCGGTCCGCAGTCCCCGCCCGGCGAACCTTCGCGTGAACCGGTCCAGCACGCTCGGCGCGATGGGTTCGGAGCCGCAGAAGAGCTGGCGCAGGCTCGGCAAGTCGAGTTCCGCGAGTTCTTCGTCGGAGATGGACTCCGAGCACATTTCGAGCGCGAAGGCCGGCGCGACCGTGATCGTCACCTGATGCGCTCGCACGGCCGCCAGCCGTCGGAACGGCCGCTGGACGAAGTGCTCGGGCGCCATCATGACCAGGGGCCAGCCACCGTACGCCGCGAACAGGATCGTGCCGATGAGCCCCATGTCGTGGCAGGGCGGCAACCAGGTCAGCCCGACCCGATCGGGCTCTTCGCCGATGTGCGCGGTCAGGGTCTCGCAGTTGCTCATGAGGTTCCGGTGAGTCAGGACGACCCCTTCGGGGCGCTGGTCGAACCGGAGGTGTACTGCGGCAAGGCCGGCTCCCGCGACGTCGCGGCCTCGTTGTCGCAGACCGCACCGGCGCGGGGTATCCGGAGGACCGCGACCGGGGAAGCGACCGCGAGACCGTTCGCGAGACGGTCGGCGACCGGGTCGCCGGGTGGCTCCATCAGGATCGCGGCGGGGGCGCAGTCGGCGGCCACCGAACGCAGGCGTTCCACCGCGCGCTTGCCCGCGGGTGGAAAGGTCGGTACCGCCGTGGCTCCGGCGTGCAGGACGCCGAAGACCCCCGCGACGTAGTCCAGCCCGGGCCGAACGGCCGGCGCGACCCGGTGCCCGGTCAGACCACTCGTAGGCGACCCGGTCCGGCGTGCTCAGCGCTCGACGCTCGAGAACACCAACGATCGAGATGCCGACGTCGGCAAGAGAAGCCATGAGCACGCCTCCAAAGCCACCCCGCCACTTCCGCGGAACGACAATCGCGGAATCTGGAATGCGAGGATTGCGGCCGAAACCTAGCCGATTACCACCCGTGACAGCGCGATCCCGGTATATCCGGTCACAGGTTCTGCCTGTCCATTCTCACCCATCCGGGGGAGCGCGGCGAGATTCCGGCCTTCTAGAGCGCCGGACGCCGATCAGCGGGCGGCTCAATATCCCATCTTGATAGTTTTGTCAAGGCTGACGGCGATTTCTGCCCTCGCAGGGAAGCTTGGGGGGCCTTAGTGCACCTC
Source organism: Amycolatopsis sp. NPDC059027 (assembly GCF_042739735.1). NCBI lineage: Bacteria > Bacillati > Actinomycetota > Actinomycetes > Pseudonocardiales > Pseudonocardiaceae > Amycolatopsis > Amycolatopsis sp. NPDC059027. The sequence continues at coordinate 37,710 of NZ_JBHYIK010000024.1, forward strand.
TGCCCGCAAACCTGGCGTCGCGCCCCAAGGGAGGGTATGAAGTACGCCAGATGGGCTAACGAGAGGTCGCCCAACCGGGTTTACGCAATTTCGAGGCTGGTTTCCGCGCAGTTTTCGAATTCATCGCCGGAAAGCTTTTGGATGGAGATCTGTGCTATGGAGCAGATTCTCGCCGCGACAGGATCGCCGCTTGATTTCTCACCGGAACTCGCCGGGCTGAGTGCGGTGGATCGTCAATTGTTCCGGCGGTTCGGGTGGGGTCCCCGGCACAAGGCACCCACTGTGGCGGTGCACCGGATGATCGAAGAACATGCCGCCGCCGCGCCCGATACGGTCGCCGTCGAGCACCTCGGACACCGAATCACCTACGGTGAGCTGGATTGGCACGCCGAACGGTTGGCTGCCCGCCTGGCCGAGCACGGAGTGCGGGCGGGTGACCACGTCGCGCTGGTCGTCCGCCGTGGCATTCCGATGGTCGTCGGCATCCTGGCGATCCTGAAAGCGGGCGCCGCCTATGTTCCCCAGGACGCGCGGATCGTCCGTCCCGGCATGCTCCGGCACATTCTGCGCACCGCGCGGGCCGGAATCGTGCTCACGCAGTCCGACGTGCCGGTAACCGTCCCGGAAGGACACACCGGCATCGACATCGACTCGGTCATGGCCGAGCGAACCGATGTCGCGGCGCCGCGCGTCGACGTCGCGCCGGAGCAGGCTTGTTATGTCCTGTTCACCTCGGGTACGACGGGAAATCCCAACGGTGTGGTCATCACCCACGCCAATGTCGCCAACCTGCTGCTGACCGAGCCGGGTGACCTCGGCATCCGGCCGGGCACGGTGGTCGGGCAGATTCTCAACATCGCCTTCGACATGGCCGCGTGGGAGATTCTCGGCTGCCTGACCCACGGCGGCACGTTGCTGATCCGCGGGGACGACATCGAAGCGGTCGCCCGCAGGGTGGACGTGCTGATCTCGACCCCGACCATCCTGTCCGCACTGGATCCCGGCCGGTGTGCACGGGCGCGCACCGTCGTGGTGGCCGGCGAGCCGTGCCCGCGCCCGCTCGCCGACCGCTGGGCCCGCACCAGCACCTTCTACAACGGATGCGGCCCGACGGAGGTCACCATCGTCAACACGATGCAGCGTCATCACCCCGACGCCCCGTTGCTCACCATCGGCCGCCCCACACCGAACAACACCGTCTACGTCCTCGACGAGCACCGCAGGCCTTGCGCGATCGGGGAAGCCGGCGAGATGTGGGCGGGCGGAGACTGTGTTTCCTCCGGGTACCTGGCCAATCCCGAGCTCAATGCCGAACGCTATCTGCCGGACCCCTTCCTCGGCGGCGGCCGGATGATGTTCCGCACCCGCGACCTCGCCCGCTGGACCTCCGACGGCGAGCTCGAACACCTCGGACGGACCGACGATCAGGTCAAGATCCGTGGCTTCCGGGTCGAACTGGACTCGGTGTCCGCCGTGCTGGAGAACCTGCCCGGCTGCACCAGGGCGGCCACGCTCAAGCTCGACGACAGCACGCTCGTGGCCTTCGTCCAGCCGGAGACGGTCGATCCGGCCGCCGCGGTGCTCGCGGCCGCCGAGGCACTGCCCTACTACTGCGTCCCCGCTGTCGTGCGCCCGCTGGCCGCGCTGCCGGTGACCAGCCGGGGCAAGATCGACAAGGCGTCGCTGCTGCGCATGGCACACGGTGCGGAGGCGGTCGCATGACCACGACGACCGGCACCCGGGACGACGTCGTCCTCCCGCCGCTCCTCCCACCGCTGCGGCGGGTGTTCAAGCATCCGAAACTGATGCACCACAACCGGCTCGCGGCGGGCGTGCTGGTGGTCAACCTCGTCGTGCTGGGGTTCGCGGCGCCCGGCGGGATCACCGCCGAATTCGCGTCGCACGCGGCGCTGGCCAACTTCGCCCTCGCCATCCTGATCCGCCGTCAGCGCCTGATCAACCTGATGTTCCGGGTGGCGACCGCCGCGCCGGTGACCTGGCCGCTGCGGGTGCGGTGGGTGCTCGGCAAGGTGTACCACTTCGGCGGTCTGCACATCGGCGGAGCGGTTTCCGGAACCCTCTGGTTCGCCGCGTTCGTCGGCCTCAGCACGGCGAAGCCCGCACCCCCGGCCGTGCTCGTGCTCGCGTACGCGCTGGTGGCCTTGTTCCTCGGCATGGTGGTGCTGGCGACGCCGCGGCTGCGGGCCGGTAAGCACAATCGCTTCGAGCTGACGCACCGGCTCGGCGGCTGGCTGGCGCTGGTTCTGTTGTGGGCGTTGACCATCGCGCGGATAGTCCACAGTGGAGTATCAGTGTTCTCGTCACCGGAGTTCTGGGCGCTTGTCGTGCTCACCGCGGCCGTCGCCGCGCCGTGGACCCGCCTGCGCAAGGTGCCGGTGGCCATCGAACGTCCCTCGTCCCATGTGGCCATCGCCCGCTTCACCCACGGCCGCAAGCCCTTCGCCGGATCGTCGACCGCGATCAGCCGGTCACCGCTTCGGGAGTGGCACTCGTTCGCCAACATCCCCGCCCCGAACGAGCACGGCTTCCGCCTGACCATCTCCCGGGCCGGGGACTGGACCGGCCGGTTCATCGACGACCAGCCGCCGCGGGTATGGGTCAAGGGCATCACCACCGCGGGGGTGGCCAACATCGAGACCCTGTTCCGCCGGGTCGTCTACGTCGCCACCGGCAGCGGGATCGGTCCGTGCCTGCCCCATCTGCTGGCCCAGAAAGTACCCGCTCGTCTGGTGTGGGCCACCCGCAGCCCGCGCGCCACCTACGGAGACGGACTGGTGGACGAGATCCTCGCCGTCCAACCGGACGCGCAGATCTGGGACACCGGCCAGTACGGCAAACCCGACATGGTCCGGCTCGCCTACGCCGCCTACCGCGACTTCGACGCCGAGGCGGTCATCTGCATCTCCAACAAGAAGCTCACCTGGCAGGTCGTGCACGGCCTCGAAAGCCGGGGCATTCCCGCGTACGGCGCGATCTGGGACTCCTGAGGAAGAGGGCTCACCATGCGACTGAAGATCGAACGGTCCGGCCGGGTGGTCTGGGTGCGGCTGAATCGGCCCGACGTGCTGAACGCACTCGACACCGCGCTGATGACCGAGCTGATCGAGACCCTGACGCCGTTGGACCGGGACCCGGACGTCGGGTGCTTCGTGATCACCGGATCGGACCGCGCGTTCGCCGCGGGCGCGGACATCGCCGAAATGTCCGGCAAGACCGCCGGGGACATGCTGGCCGAGGACTTCTTCGCCGGCTGGGACGCGTTCGCCGCACTGCGCACCCCGAAACTGGCCGCCGTCTCCGGGTACGCCCTCGGTGGCGGTTGCGAGCTGGCGATGATGTGTGACCTGATCATCGCGGCCGACAACGCGAAATTCGGTCAGCCGGAGATCACCCTCGGTGTCATTCCCGGTATCGGCGGTACCCAGCGGCTCACCCGGCTGGTCGGCAAGGCCAAGGCGATGGACCTGATTCTCACCGGCAGGCTGATCGACGCCGCCGAGGCGGAGCGGATCGGCCTGATCTCCCGGGTCGTCCCCGCCGACCGCCTGCTCGCCGAGGTCACCGAGGTCGCCGAGCAGATCGCCGGTTACGGCAAACTCGCCGCGATGGCCGCCCGCGAATGCGTCGACCGCGCCCTGGAAACCGGTCTCTCGGACGGAATCCGCTACGAACGCCGGATGTTCCACGCGCTGTTCGCGACCGAGGATCAGCGGGAGGGCATGCGGGCCTTCCTGGAAAAACGTCCGGCACTGTTCACCAGCCGCCGAACGAACGAAAAACCCGATGGAAACCGGACAGAAGAACCATAGCAACAATTTCCGAAGTAAAGGCTGGGGCCCAGAAATGACTGTTACCGAAGAAGGCCGTCAATACCGGCTTGGCGACGCGCCGGGCCAGGTGCCGTTACTGGGGAACGCTCTCCGGATCTTCCGCGATCCGCTCACGTATCTGCCGGCTCTGCGCGAGCAGGGTGACCTGGTCCGGGTCAAACTGGGCCGGAGCATCGCTTATCTCGCCGCGACCCACGACGTCGTCCAAGAGGTACTCCACAAGCCGCGCGAATTCGACAAGGGCGGCGAATTCATCGACAAGATGAGGGTGATTCTCGGCGACGGCGTCGGCACCTGCAGTGTCAAAACGCACAAACGCCAACGCGCTTTCATCCAGCCGGCCTTCACCAAGGGCAAGATCTCCGGATACACCGAAGTGATGTCCCGGCACGTGGCCGAGCTGCTGACCACCTGGCGGCCGGGACAGGAAATCGACCTGCCCGAGGAAATGAGCAGGCTCACCACCCGGGTGACCGCGCAGGCGATGTTCTCCGACGAGCGGATCAGCGGGGAAGCGATCGCCGAGGTGCAGCGGTCGTTCCCGGTGGTGTGGAAGGGCGTCTACCGCCGGATGATGTTCCCGCTGCCGCTGGTGCACGAGGTCCCGACCAAGGCGAACCGGGACTTCCGGCGTGCGCTTCGGCGCCTGGACGACGTCATCGCCGGAATGTCGGAAACCTACCGCCGGCACGACGGGCCGCGCGAGGACATCCTGGCGATCCTGCTGGCGGCCCGCGACGAGCACGGCGCCGGGCTGACCGACGAGCAGATCCGCGACGAGCTGATGACCGTGCTCGCGGCCGGGGTCGAAACGCCGGCGTCCGGGCTCACCTGGGCCTTGTACCTGCTGAGCCAGCACCCCGGCGTCGAGTCCCGGTTGCACGAGGAGGTCGACTCGGTGCTCGCCGGGCGCACCGCCGTCGACGCGGACTTCCCGGAGTTGCCGTTCACCAACCGCGTCGTCAACGAGGCGCTGCGGATGTACCCGCCGGTGTGGTTCATCACCCGCCGCGCGGTCGTCGACACGAAACTGGCCGGACACGACATCCCCGCGGGGGCGAGCATCCTGTTCAGCCCGTACGCGCTGCACCGGGACCCGGCGGTGTTCACCGACCCCGACGCGTTCCTGCCCGACCGCTGGCTGCCGGAAAACCTGAAGAAGCTCCCTCGCAACGCCGTCATCTCGTTCAGCGGCGGTACCCGGAAATGCCTCGGCGACGTCCTGGCGAATCACGAGATGACCATCGCGCTCGCCTCCGTCGCGGCTCGCTGGAAGCTCCGGCACAAGCCGGGTCACGTCCTCAAACCAGTGGCGAAGGCGGAACTGACCACCGGCGAGCTTCCGATGATCCTGGAGCCGCGCGGGCCGGAAGGAGCCTCCGCATGACCGGCACGGCGACGGACGTCCGCACGGATCTGCCCCTGGCCCCGCCACCCGGGCACCCGCTGCTCGGCCTGCGCTCGGCGATCTCCCCGTATGCCGCCGAACTCGAGGCACACATCGTCGGATGGGCCGACCGCTACTCCCTTCTGGACGACGCGCGGGCACGGGACAAGCTCGCCCGCACCCGGCTCGGCGAACTCGTCGCGCGGGCCTATCCCGGCATCCTCCCGGACCGGCTGGAAGCGGTCGCGGGCTGGTTCACCTGGGCGTTCGTCATCGACGACTGCTACGAGGGCTACGCCGGCCAGTACGACGAGGCGGCGGCGCGAACTCTGAAGGTCCTGACCGCGGATCCCGGGCAGGCCACGCCTGAGACGCGCCTGGACGCGCAACTGGCCGACGTGTGGCACCGGCTGGCGGCCGGTATGGGCGCGGCATGGCGGCTGCGGTTCACCGGGCACATGACGCACTTCCTCGCCGCCTTCAAGTACGAGGCCTTCAACCGGCGCACCCGGCACGTCCCGGACCTGCTGGGGTATCACCAGCTGCGCCGGGCGTCCGGTGGCATCACCCCGTCGCTGGACCTGCTGGAGGTGGCCGCCGGTCAGGAGGTGCCGGCGCTGCTGCACGAGTTCGAGCAGGCAAGGGCGATGTTCAACCGGGCCGCCGACGTGGTGGTCTGGGTCAACGACATCGTTTCACTGCGCAAGGAACTGGCCGCCGGAGAGACCACCAACGGCGTGCTGATCCTGGCCGGGGAGCGCGGCCTCGGACTGCCTCAAGCCATCGAGTGCGCCTACGCACTGGTCGCCCGGCAGATCGAGCAGTTCCACCAGGCCGAGGCCGAGCTGGAACTCCTGCTGAGCCGGTGGCGCGGGCTGGAGGACTCGGCGGTCGACGCGATGCACACCTTCGCGGCGGGCATGCGTTCGTGGATGCGGGGAAATCTCGACTGGTCCGGGCACACCGACCGCTACCAGGTCACCGACGGCGTGCTGTTGTCCACCGATACCTCCCTGATAGCACCGGATCCCGGCGGCGACCACGATCGCCGCGGCCGGGCGCCGGGCGTCGCCGGGTTCGGCCTCGACCGGTCGCAGCCCGCGTAACGAAGAAGGGACCGCACATGCTGCTTTCTTCCGAAGAACACGCCGGCACCCGATCCGGGCCGGACCCGCTCGCCGAGTTCGACGCGATCCGGGCCCTCGTCCTGCCGGCTTATCGGTACTACGTCGAGCAGCTCGCGCCGTCGGTCGCGGCCGTGGCCGGCTACCACGCGGGCTGGCTCGACGAGTTCGGCGAGGACGTCGACGGCCCGGCGGGCAAGGCCCTGCGGCCGGTGATCGCGGTGCTGGCGGCGCGGGCCGCGGGCGCGCCGGAGGCGCTGGCGATACGCGCCGCCGTCGCGTGCGAAATGATCCACGACTTCTCCCTGCTGCACGACGACGTGATCGACGGCGATCGGCAGCGCAGGCACCGCCCGGCCGTGTGGGTCGTGTTCGGCACCCACGCCGCCATCCTGGCCGGGGACGGACTGCTCACCGCCGCGATGCGGCTGATCGCCGAGATCGGTGGCGGGCACGGTGACCGGGCGGTGGCCCGGTTGCTGAGCACCGTCCAGGAACTGGTGCGCGGACAGGTCCGCGACGTGGCCTTCGAACGACAAGGTTCCGTCACACCGGACGAGTACGCGGACATGGCGCAGGGCAAGACCGCCGCCCTGCTTTCCTGTGCCTCGTCACTGGGCCCGTTGCTGGCCGGCGCATCGGCCGCGGTGACCGGCGAGCTCGCCGCCTTCGGCTTCCACCTCGGCATGGCGTTCCAGTTCGTCGACGACCTGCTCGGAATCTGGGGCTCTCCGACGGAGATCGGCAAACCGGTACTGGCCGACATCCACCGGCGGAAGAAAACCGCGCCCGTGCTCGCCGCGTTGAACTCGGACGGGACGGACGCGCGCCGGCTGGCCGAACTCTACGGCCGGCGCCGCGCCCTCACCGAGGACGAAGCCGCCGAAGCCGCTCATCTGATCGAGCGGTGCGGTGGCAAACGATGGGCCGAGGCCGAGGCCGCACGCCACACCGAGTCGGCGCTGACCCACCTCCATCGCGCCGATGCCGCTCCGGAGCCGATCGAGGCACTGTCCTCGCTCGCCAGGCACATCACCCGGCGAAACCGGTGAACAGCGGGCTCGGCCTCCCCGAATCCGGGATACGCCCCGCCGCGGGCCGGCGAACAGGCCGTTCTACCATCGAACGGTGCCGCCACTCCGCAAGCTGATCGCCCGCCTGCCCTATCCGTCCGCCGCGGTCCAGCGGGCGGTCGCGATCGCGGCGGTGATCGCGCAGGCCGGGATCGGCGTGACCGGGTCGGTCGTGCGGGTCACCGGTTCCGGGCTCGGCTGCCCGACCTGGCCGACCTGCGTCGAGGGCAGCATCGTCCCGGTCGCCCATCCGGAGCTGCACGCGCTCAACCAGTGGATCGAGTTCTCCAACCGCATGCTCACCGGCGTGGTGATCGCGGTCGCCGCGCTGTGCGTCATCACCGCGTGGCGGGTGCAGATCGACCACCCGGAGCGCCGCCGCCTGGTCAAGCTCGCCTGGACGATGCCCGCCGGTGTGGTGCTGCAGGCCGTCGTCGGCGGGATGACCGTGCTGGCGAAGCTCGAATGGTGGACGGTCGCGATCCACTTCCTCGCCTCGACGCCGCTGGTGTGGTGCGCGGTCCTGCTGCTGCGCGCGTTCGGCGAGGGCGACGACGCGCCGCGCTGGCTCGTCCCGCCCGCGGGCCGCAAGATGCTCACCGGGCTGATCGTGACGATGTGGGCGGTGCTGATCGCCGGCACCACGGTCACCGGTGCCGGGCCGCACGGCGGCGACCTCAACACCCACCGGCTCGCCGCGCCGATCGAGACGCTCGCCCAGGTCCACGGTGGACTGCTGGTGGTCTACCTGATCGTGCTGGCGATGTTCGGCCTGCTGCTGATGCGGTCCTCCGCGCCCCGCGACCTGTGGCGCCGCTACACCGTCGTGTGGGTCGTCGCGCTCGCCCAGGGCGGGCTCGGCTCGCTGCAGTACGCGCTGGGCGTGCCCGAGGCGATGGTTTCCTTCCACGTCCTCGGTTCGGCGCTGGTGATCGTCGCGACCGCCGCGCTGTGGTGCGGTGCCCGCGACCGCGGCCCCGTCACCTCGCTGACCGCGCCGGAACGGGAACTCGCCACCGCGAGCTGATCCACCGGACTTCCAAGGGCCATCCGGACGTAACGCCGTGTCGGCGTACCGGCCAGCCCGTGCACCTACGCTCCGCCTCGGTACCCCCGCGAAGCGCCGAGGTGACACGTTCATGAAGTCCGGTACTGCCCCGAAACCCCTCGTCTCCGGCCGCCGTGGCACCGCCGAGATGATCGTCCTGAAGACCTTCCTGCTCGTCCCGTTCGCGGCGCTGCTCGCCGCGCTCCCGCTGGCCTGGGGCTGGGGACTGTCCTGGCTGGACCTCGTGCTGGCGGCGGTGTTCTACACCTTCGGCACGCTCGGCGTGACCGTCGGCTACCACCGCTACTTCACCCACGGCGCGTTCAAGACCGGCCGTGGCCTGCGGATCGTGCTGGCCGTGGCGGGCAGTATGGCGGTGCAGGGTTCGGTGATCTTCTGGGTGGCGAGCCACCGCCGCCACCACGCCTACGCCGACCGCGAGGGCGATCCGCACTCGCCGTGGCTGTTCGGGACGTCGCCCGTGGCGCTGCTGCGCGGTTTCTGGCACGCCCACATGGGCTGGCTGTTCCAGCGCGAGGTGACCAACTACGACCGGTTCGCGCCCGATCTGGTCGGCGACCGCGATCTGCGGCTGGTCAACCGGTACTTCTGGCTGTGGATCACGCTGAGCCTCGCGCTGCCCGCCCTGCTCGGCGGGCTGGTCAGCTGGTCGTGGTGGGGAGCGGTGACGGCGTTCTTCTGGGCCGGGCTGGTGCGGATCGCCTTCCTGCACCACGTGACGTGGTCGGTGAACTCGATCTGCCATCTGGTCGGCTCCCGGCCGTTCGCCAGCCGCGACAAGGCCGCCAACTTCTGGCCGCTGGCCATCCTGTCCATGGGCGAGTCGTGGCACAACTCGCACCACGCCGACCCGACGTGCGCGCGGCACGGGGTGCTGCGCGGGCAGGTCGACGTCTCGGCGCGGGTGATCTGGCTGTTCGAACGGTTCGGGCTGGCCAAAGATGTCCGCTGGCCGCGCGCGGAACGCCTTGCGGCGAAACGGCTTCCGGCCTAGGCGAGCTGCCCGCGCACCGCCGAGGCGAACCGCAGCGGCGCGCCGGCGTCGGCGTGGCGGAAGCCGAGCGACGGCTCGGCGAGTTCCAGCTCCAGCAGCAGCGGAGCACCGTCCTCGCCGCGGACGACGTCGACGCGGGCGTAGAGCAGTTCGGCGCGCAGGATGCCGAGCAGGGCCGAGGCCGCGTCGAGCGTGTCCTCGGCGAGTGCGCGCAAGTCAGCCGCGGGCTCGGTGCTCGCCAGCGTTTCCGTGAGGTACAAACCGGACTCGTCCAGCTGCCCGCCGAGCATCGCGCCCTTGGTGAAGGCGTGCGAGTAGATCCCGCCGAAGTACACCAGTGCCGTCTCGCCGTGAACGTCCACACTGGACTGGTACGGCTGGACGAGCACGGTGTGCCCGTCGCCGTGCAGCGCGGTGAGATGTGCCAGCGCGGCGCCGGTCGCCTCGGCGGTGAACCGCGCGGCACCACGCGAGCCCGCGCCCACCGACGGTTTGACGACGAAGTCCGAACCGGGCCAGCGTGCCTCGTCGCCGGGCTTCACCAGCTCGGTCGGGACCGCCGGGAGCCCGGCGTCGATCAGCTCGGCGAGGTAGGACTTGTCGGTGTTCCAGCGCACCACCGGCGCCGCGTTCGCCAGCGCGGGCACGGACTCGCACCAGCCGAGGAACTCCTCGCGCCGCTCGGCGTAGTCCCAGCTCGCCCGCAGGATCACGAGGTCGGCGGCGGTGAAGTCGACGGACCCGTCGTCCCAGGACGCCCAGCGCACCGCGAAGCCGACGTCGGCCAGCGCGGCGGGCACGGCGTGTTCGTCACCGTCCCCTTCGGGCAGCTGGGAGCAGCCGACAAGGATCGCCGAGAAGGTCACCGGCCCGCCATGCGGCGCCGGTGCTCCGGCCCGATCTTGGCGGCCTGCACCGTCTCACTGTCCCAAGTGGCCGCTTCGAGGTCCTCGACGCCCGCCACCAGCGCGTTACCCGTGTCAGTGTCCGCGACCACGACGTCGCCGAGCGCGCCGTCGGCACCCACCAGCACGACGCGGGCGCCCGCCCTGCCGATGTTCTCCACCACCGCGCGCGACGGCTTGCCGTGCCGCTTGACGAAGTCCCGCGCGGCGGACAGCTGGGACGAGGTCGGGACGCTCGGTTTCTCGGTCTGCTCAGCCACGTCCGGGAGCTTAACCGTCCAATGCCCGGGACGCGGAACAACCGTGGCCTCGGCCATAGTTGTGTCTGGCGAACTCACCCGACGCGAGGAGGAACGATGCCCACCGCAGTGCAGGTCGGCCGGACCGGTGGCCCGGACGTGCTGGAGATCGCCGAGATCGAGGTAGCCGCGCCGGGGCCGGGCGAGCTCCTGGTCGACGTCGCCGCCGCCGGCGTGAACTACATCGACACCTACCAGCGGGAGGGCATCTACCCGATCCCGACGCCGTTCGTGCTGGGCCTGGAGGGCTCGGGGACGGTCGCCGCGGTGGGCGCGGACGTGACCGGTTTCACCCCTGGTGACCGCGTCGCCTGGCAGGGTTCGATCGGGAGCTACGCCTCGCGCAAGCTGGTCCCGGCGTCGGTCGCGGTGAAGGTGCCCGAGGGTGTTTCGGACGAGGTCGCGGCCGCGACGATGTTGCAAGGCATCACCGCGCACTACCTGGTCGCCTCCACCTACGAGGTCAAGCCCGGCGACGACGTGCTGGTCCACGCCGCGGCGGGCGGCGTCGGCCTGCTGCTGGTCCAGCTGGCGAAGGCCCGCGGCGCCCGGGTGATCGGCACGGTGTCGACGGAGGAGAAGGAGCGGCTCGCCCGTGAGGCGGGCGCCGACGACGTCATCCGTTACGACAAGGAGGACTTCGCGGCGCGTACCAAGGAGCTGACCGGCGGCGAAGGCGTCGCGGTGGTGTACGACGGCGTCGGGAAGTCCACTGTGGACGGTAGCATGGCGAGCCTGAAGGTGCGCGGCCTGCTGGCGCTGTTCGGCGCGGCGAGCGGCCCGGTGCCGCCGATCGACCCGCAGCGGCTGAACTCCGGCGGCTCGCTGTACCTCACGCGGCCGACGTCGGCGCACTACGTCCGCACGCGTGAGGAACTGGACTGGCGGGCGGAGGAACTGTTCAAGGCCATCACCGACGGTGCGCTGGACATCCGGATCGGCGGCCGCTACGCGCTGGCCGACGCCCGGAAGGCGCACGAGGACCTGCAGGGCCGCCGCACCACCGGCAAACTCCTGCTCCTCCCCTGACGCCGCTGCGCTCCGTGAATGCCACATCGAGGGACTCAGTTTTCGTGAAAGTTGGGGTTACCGTCCCGCCCACCCCCTATGTCAACGCGGGCGGTGGGGGGGGGGGTGCCGCCCCCCGCGGCCGGTG
>NZ_JBHYIK010000024.1:49577-82573 GCF_042739735.1 Amycolatopsis sp. NPDC059027
ATGCCACATCGAGGGACTCTGATTCCGTCAATGTGGCATTCACGGACCGACACTCCACATAGGACACGACGGTCAGTGGTCGGCTGCTTCCCGCCGCCGGCGCCGGTAGGCGGCCGCTTTCGCCCGGTCGCCGCAGCCGCTCATGCCGCACCAGCGCCGCCGGTGCCCCCGGGAGCGATCCAGGAACGGCCGGGTGCACGTGTCGTCCGCGCACCAGCGGATCGCGGACGCGGTCCCGGCACCGGCGAGCCGGATCCCGCTGCGCGCGAGGGACGACAGCGCAGCCCGCACCGTCCCCTCGAGCACCGGAGTGCCGCCGCGGGTCAACCGGACGACCGGCGTCGGCTGGGCGGCGCGGGCGTTGATCACCTTCACCGCCGCGGCGGGCAACCGGGCGCCCGCGGTGAGCGCGACGAGGTACTCGTAGAGCACCTCGCGCAGTTCTTTCGCTTCGGCCAAGTCCGCGTCGGTCACCTGCACCGGCGTGTCGACGAGGCGGGCCTGCTTCAGCCAGGCGGCGAGGTCTGCCGTGCCGGACAGCGTTTCGGTGCGACGCGTCGTCCGCTCCCCGACCGTGGCGACGAAGTCCAGCGCCACGTCACCGGACAGGAACTCGAAAGCCATGTCACCATCTTGACAGGTGACGCCGAACCCGCGCTCACCGCCGCCCGGGTTTCCGCAGCAGGTACAGGTAGTAGCCGAGGTGATCGCGGAACAACGAGCGCATCAGCGGCACCAAGCCGTCCATCCGCGCGGTGAGTTCGGGGCCGTACCGCTCGGCGATCGCGTCGTGCTTGTCGGCGTAGAGCAGTGCCATCAGTTCCCCGCTGAAAGCACAGCTGGGGGTCATGCTCTCGGCCTTGACCAGTTCGAGGCCCGCGTCGGCCGCCATCTCCAGCGTCCGTACCAGCGTGACCGGCGGCGCGCAGCACCAGGCCCGCAGATAGGCGGCCAGCTGCTCCTCCGGCGGCGTCCCGCGGAGGGTGAAGTCGTTCAGCAGGAAATGGCTGCCGGGCCGCAGAACCCGCGCGATCTCCCGGAAGGCACGCTGACGGTCGGACAGGTGCGCGAACACGTCGACCGCCATGGCTGCGTCGAACGACTCGTCCTCGAAGCCGAGGTCCATCACGTTGCCGTGGCGGAAGGTGACGCGCTCGGACACGCCCCACGTCCGGGCCGTCTCGGTGGCCTTGGCGAGATGAGTGGCGCTGACGGTGATCCCGGTGACCCGGCCGCCGCGGTGCCGGGCCATCCGGACCGCGGGCAGCCCGGTGCCGCATCCGATGTCCAGCAGATGCTCGTCCGCCCGCAGGGCCAGGGTTTCGACGTGGTAGGCGGTCTGCCGTTCCTGTGCCCTGTTCGCGAGATCGCCGAGCGTGGCCGCGGGCTCGCGCTCGCCGGGCCGCGACCACATGCCGACGTGCACGCCCACATCGCCGACGGTCAGCGCGTACAGGTCACCGAACTCGTCATACGTCGCGCCGACCTCCTCGGGAGTGGGTCCGGTATATCCGCCGACAGCCTGATCGCCCGTCATCGTCATCGGCATTTCCTCCTCGACAAGGGTTCCGTGCTCAGATCTGGCCGTTGTTGACGATCCTGCCGTTGTCGACCTTGTAGCTCCAGACCGGCACGTCGGAAAGCTCGCCCTTGTCGTTCCATTTGAACTTCTTCGTGAGGCCCTGCCCTTCGTAGTTCTTGACGAAATCGAGCAGGCCCGCACGATCCTTGACGCCTTTGTCGATCCCTTTCAGCATGATCGTCGCGACGTCGTACCCCTCGGGTGAATAGGTCCCGGGATCATGACCTTCGGCCTTTTTGTAGGCGGCGGTGAAGTCCTTGAAGTTGTCCTCCGGGACACACGGGCAGGTGAAATACGCCTTGCTCGCGGCGTTACCCGCGTTCTTCACGAATTCCTGGTCCTTAACCCCGTCCGTGCCGACGAATTTCGCGGCGACACCCTTGTCGTCGAGCTGCTGTGCGAGCGGAGCGGCTTCGGGGTAGTACCCGGCGTAGAAGACCGCGTCCGGCTTCTCGCTGGACATCTTGTTGACCACGGCCGAGAAGTCCGTCTGGCCCGTCTTGACCTTGTCGGTGCAGGTGGCCTTGTTCCCCAGCGCCTGCTTGACCTGCGCGCCGAGCCCCGTGCCGTACTCGGAGTCGTCCTCGAGCACGCAGATCTTGCCCGCCTTGAGCTTCTCGGTGAGGAACTTGGCCGCGGCCCTGCCCTGCACGATGTCGTTGCCCATACCGCGGAAGAAGGTCCTCCACCGATGCTCGGCCAAATCCGGGTTCGTCGCCGATGGCGTGATGTGCAGAAGCCCGGCCTGCTCGAACAGGTCGCCGGTCGCCTTCGACTCACCGGAGAACGGAAGGCCGATCACCCCGAGGATCGGGGCTTCGCTGATGACCTGGGCGACGACACCGGACGATTTCTCCGGCTTGCCCTCGGTGTCGAACTGCTTGAAAGTGACCTGGCAGCCGGAATTGGCCTGGTTGTGCTGTTTCACCGCCAGCTCGACGCCGAAGAGGATGTTCTGGCCGAGCGCCGCGCTGTTGCCGTTGATCGTCCCGGCATAGGCCAGCGTCGCCCCGGAGCACCGGGCTTTGCCGTCCCCCTTCGGATCGGCCGCGTCCGCCGCCTGCCGGGGCGCGGTCGCCGACGGAGTGGCGCTGCCGCCGGAACCCCCTTGATCGCGTGCGGTACACGCGCTCATTGCCATCGACACCGCCATGGACGCGGCCATCGTGGGCACGATGATCCGCGTGAGTCGTGTCCTCGGCACTTTTCCTCCCCATAGTGATTGACAGACACTGACCCGTTCCGCGGGATGGTAGACCACAAATGCGGTGATCAGCGATCCCCAGTCGGTGATCCGCCCGTTCGCACGAGACATCGGACGGTAATTCGTCACCGCGGCGTAATGATCATCGCGTAACGTTCGACGCTCGTTCGCCGATATTCGTCCTCGGACGCTGGGGATTGGGGAGGGGATGCCGGTGTCCGACGCGATCCGGCTGGGCGGCCGGTTTCAGGAACTGGCCGAAAATGTCGAGCGTTTCGTCCGGGGAAAGCCGGAGGTCGTCCGGCTCGCGCTGGTGTGCCTGCTGGCCCAGGGACATCTGCTGATCGAAGACGTGCCGGGGGTGGCGAAGACGTCGCTGGCCAAGGCGATCGCCCGGTCCATCGGCGGCGCGACGGTGAAACGAATCCAGTTCACCCCGGATCTGCTGCCCTCGGACGTGACCGGGGTCCAGGTCTACGACCAGGGCCGCGGACGCTTCGAGTTCCGGCCGGGGCCGGTGTTCGCCCATGTCCTGCTGGGGGACGAGATCAACCGCGCCGCACCGAAGACCCAGTCGGCCCTGCTGGAGGTGATGGCCGAAGGACAGGTCACGGTGGACGGGGAAGCACGGGCGGTGCCGGATCCGTTTCTGTGTATCGCGACCCAGAATCCGATCGAGCATCAGGGCACCTACGCGTTGCCGGAGGCGCAGCTCGACCGCTTCCTGATGCGGATCGCCATCGGCTACCCGGCGGACACCACCGACGAGGTGACCATCATCGGCGACGGGGTGGCCCGGCGACGGCCGGAGGAACTGCGGCCGGTGCTGGAACTGGACGAGCTGCGGCTGATGATCACCGCGGTGCGGAAGACCCATCTGTCGGCGGAACTGCAGAACTACGTCGCCATGATCACCAGGGCGACCCGCACCCACCCGGATGTCAGGCTCGGTGTGAGCCCGCGAGGCAGCATCGCGCTCGCGGTCGCCGCCCAGGCCTACGCCGTCTCGACAGGCAGGGAGTTCGTCACCGCGGACGACGTGAAAGCGGTGGCGGTGCCGGTCCTCGGCCACCGCCTGCTGTTGACCGCGGAGGCCAGGATCGGCCGTCATCGGCCCGAAAGCATCATCGGCGAGGTGCTGGCCGAGGTCCCGGTTCCCGGTATGGAACGGCGGTGAGCAGGCCGTGATCACGGCGACCGGTGTCGCGGTCTCGGTGTCCACCGGGGCACTGCTGATCACCGGCACGCTGGCCGATTACCCCGAACTGGTGATGCTCGGTTCGGCCGGGGCCGCGGCACTGGTGCTGGCGACGCTGTGGACGCTGACCCGGCCGCGGCTCGCGGTGTCGCGGGAGGTCGCGCCCCGCCGAGTCGTACAGGGAAACCCTGCCACCGCAACGGTGACGGTGACGAACACCGGTCGTCACCGGAGCCTTCCGGCGGAGGCGATCGAGGTCGTCGCCGGCCGGCGGATCATCGTCGCGCTGCCCGGTCTCGGCGCGGGCCGGTCGTTCGCGACGACGTACGCGCTGCCGACCGAGCGCCGTGGCAGGCACACACTCCCCGGGCTGGTGCTCGGCCGGTCCGATCCGTTGCGGCTGATGCGCACCCAGCGCGTCCGCGGCGGCGAATCCGTGCTGTACGTGCATCCGCTGATCCACGAGCTCGCGCCGTTTCCGGCGGGCGGTTCTCCCGACGCCGAGGGCCCGGCCGCCCTGAACGCCGCCCAGGGCGGTGTGGCCTTCCACAGCCTGCGGGACTATCGCGCCGGGGACGACTGGCGGCGGATCCATTGGAAATCCACCGCGCGGACCGGAACGCTGATGGTCCGGCACACCGTGGTGCCCGACGACCCGCATTGCCTGGTCGTCCTCGACACCAGTGCCGCCCCCTACCCCGGCACGTCGTTCGAGGACGCGGTGCGGGTGGCGGCCTCCCTCTGCGCCGCGGCGGGCCGGGCGGGTTTCCCGCTGGCGCTGCTCATGACCGCGGAACCGCGCACCGCACCGGATCGGCTTTCCGGGCGCTGGGACACCGACCCGACGGCCGCCCTCGACCTGCTGGCCGACGCGCGGTGCACGAGCGGCGATCCGGGTCTGGCCCTGCTGTCGGACGAGGTGGTCCCGGCGGGCGAAGGAACCGTCCTCACCGTTGTCACCGGACAGCCTTCCCCGGAGCGGCTGGACGTGCTCACCGTGCTGGCGCCTCGCTTCAGCGCGGTCAGCCTCGCGTGCGTCGGGCCGCCACCGGCGGGCGGCGCCGCCGTTCCGCCCGGGGTGTTCACGATCACCGCGGCCACCAGCGCCGAGTTCGCGGCCGCCTGGAATCGCCGGGCGGAACCATGACACCGCGACTTCCCGCCGCCGGGTTCCGTCTCGCCGAGGTCGCCCTGTGCGGGCTGGCGGCAGGCGCCGGTGGTCTGCTGTACGGCCGGTTTTTCGCGACAGGCCAGTACTTGCCGCCGTTGTGCGCCGCCGCGGCGGGCGGCGCGCTGACCGCGGCGGTGGCCGGGTTCCGCGGGTGGCGGGCCGGCCGCACGCTGCTGGTCACGGCGGGCGGTTTCCTGCTGCTGGCCTGGTACAGCGTGCTCGAGCACGGTCTGCCCGGCCGGAACACCGCCGGGGAACTGGCGCGGGGCGTGCTCGGGGGCTGGTCCAGGATGCTGACGGTGGCGCTGCCCGCCGACGTGCGCGGCGACCTCCTGGCGACCCCGCTCCTGCTCACCTGGTTCGCCGCCGCCACCGCGGTGAGCCTCGCCCTGCGCACCCGCCCGGTGCTCGTGCCGATCGCCCCCACGCTCTTCGCCTTCGTCGCCGGATTGCTGCTCGTCGGCAGGCAACCGGGCCTCCAGCTCGTCCCCACCGCGATGTTCCTGGCCGCGTCGCTGCTCCTGATGGTGCTCCGCGCACGCTCACCCGCCACCGTCACGGATCGCGCGGCGGATCTGAGCCGGCTGCGGACCGGGGTGCCGGTGGTCCTGGTGATCGCGCTGCTCGGCGCCGGCGGGCTGCTGCTGCCGCTGGCCACGGGTGAGCACCGCTTCGATCCCCGGGTTTTCTGGCCGCCGCCGCGTCAACAGGCGGAGACGCTCAGTCCGCTCGTCACGCTGAAAAGCCAGCTGCGGGAGGAGCCGCCCCGGCGGTTGTTCACGATCCGGGTCGGCGACGGCGGCGCCGGAATCGACCGGGTCCGGGTCGCCGCGCTGGACGACTTCGACGGCGTGCTCTGGACGTGCTCGGACCGTTTCCTGACCGCGGGGCACCAGCTTCCCGGCGTGCCAGGGGAAACGCGCACTCACCGGGTGTCGGCCCACATCACCGTGGACGAGCTGCGCGGGCCGTTCCTGCCGGTGCTCGGCAGGCCTGCCCGGCTCGCCGGGCAGGCGGTCGACGCCGGTGATTTCAGCATCGGCACCGACTCGGGGGTCCTGGTTACCAACCGGGAGTTCCCGCGCGGGCTCGGCTATGACCTCACGGGCGCGATCGGCGATCGGGACCACGCACTCCCCCAGGCGTCGCCTGCGATTTCCCCCGGCACGGCGCTGCCCGGACTTCCCCAGGAGCTGTCGGCCCTCGCCCTCCAGCTCACCGCGACCGAGCCGACCCCCTACGGCAAACTGGCGGCGATCGAGCGATACCTGCGTGACCTGCCCTATCGCCTCGACGCCCCGCCCGGGCATTCCTACGGGGCGATCAGCAGAATCGTGGCCGCTGGCGGACAGTCCGACGCCGCGGGCTTTGCCGAGCAGCACGCCTCGGCGTTCGCCGTTTTCGCGCGGGCACTGGGTTTCCCGGCCCGGGTGGCGGTCGGCTACCGGCTGTCCGGCCGGGCGCACGAGACACAGGGGGTGACCACGCGCGACGCGGACGCGTGGGCGGAGGTGCGTTTCGACGCCTACGGCTGGATTCCCTTCGACCCCACCGATCCCGCCAAGACCTCCCCGCCCTCACCGCACGACGGTGACCAAGCGGCGCCGGCCGGCGCACGCCCGCCCCGGCCCAACCCGCCCATCGTGGCCCCACCGCACACGGGAGCCCTGTCCGCCCCGCGGGCACCGGGAGACGTCCGGCCGTCGTTCCCGCCGCGCGGCCCGGTACTCGCCGCCGTTCTGGCGCTGACCTGCGCCGCGCTGACAGCAACGCTGATCGTGGGGGCGAAGGCCGGACGACGGCGCCGGCGCCGCCACGCCGAGGGGAACCCAGCCCGGATTCTGGGCGCCTGGAACGAAGCCGTGGACCGGCTGCGGGAACGCGGCGTCACGATGACGGGGTCGATGACCGCGGGCGAGGCCGCCTGCCACGCCGCCAGCGTGCTCGGCCCGGCCACCGGCGCCGTGACGGCACTCGCGCCGCTGGCGACCGCCGCGGTGTTCGCTCGCGACGTCCCCGGCGACGAAGCCGTCCGGCAGGCCTGGGTTCTGGAAGCCCGGCTACGCGAGGAGCTGTACCCGCGCCGGCCGGTGCGTCGGTTGCTCGCGCGACTCGACCCGCGACCGCTGTGGCCCCAGCGGCGCGGAGCCCGGAAACCGCCACCTCAGGGAATCGGGTGATCGCATGGCACACCGTCTCCTGCACCGCTTCACCTCCGCCCGGCTGCGGCTCGTCGCCGGAGCCCTCGGGGTCACCACGCTCCTGGCCGGATTCGTCATCGTCGGCTCGGACCGCCCCAGCCCCGCACCCAAACTCCGCCTGCGCGGCGGCACCGCCTGGGTCGCCTCCAACCAGATCGGACAACTCACCCTGCTCGACGGCGCGTCCGCGGAGGCGGCCGCGAGCGTCCCCGTCGCCACTCCCGGCAGTTCCCTCCAAGCCGCACAGGAAGACGCGACGGGCTACGCACTCGACCGCGCGCGCGGCACCGTCGTCCGCGTCGACGGCGCGACCCTCGAACCCAGCCCGCCGAAACCTCCCGTCGCCACCGCCGGGCGGAACCTGGCCCTGATGCCGAGCCCTCGTGCGGTCTACGCTCTCGACGCCGATCAGGAACTGCTCACCACCATCGATTCCCGGACCCTGGCGCCCCGCGATCCCCCGCGGCCACTGGCCGCCCGGGTCGCACCCGATGAGCCGGCGGTGGATCGGCAAGGCCGCCTCTGGCTGCTCGACCACCGCACCGGTGACTTGATCTGGTTCGCCGACGACACCCGTCACGCGCGGCCCCACGCCGCCACGCCCGACGGCAGCCGTCTCGTCCTGACCGGCGACCGCCCCGCCCTGCTCGATCCCGCACGGCACACCGCCGAACTCCTCGATCCGGAAACCGGCGCGGTAGTCCAGTCGATACCCGTCGACACGCGGCCCGGCGAGGCCCTCGCCGTCGCCGGCTCCCCGCACACCCCCAGGTTGCTGATCTCGGCACCCGGACAGCTGCTGGTGTGCGCGTTCGGTGCCGGATCCTGCGCACCCCCGATCCCGCTCGGCGCGGAGAGCCCGGACGTCGGTGCCGCTGTCGAAGCCGATGACCACGCCGTGGTACCCGACTACGCGACCGGACGCGCCTGGGTCATCGACCTCGTTCACCAGCAGACCATCGAACGGCGCCTGTTCGACCGCCCGCTGCGCTTCGACCTGCTGACCCGTGACGGGAAGGTCTTCTACAACGACCCCGGCTCCGAACACGCCGGCATTCTCGAACTCGACGGGCGATTACGGCCCATCACCAAATACGCCCCGCCGAACCCGGGCAGGAACACCGCGCAGAACGTCAATGTGGGAAACACCCCGGGGCAGTCTCCGCCGGTCGGCCCGCCCAATCCCGTTCCCACCGGCCCGCCGGACAACGTGCCCCCCGTGGCCGGGCCGGGCGGTGCGGAAAAACCGCCTGGCCCGCTCAGCGACACCACGGTGGCGATCGAGGTCAGCCCGCGCGATCACGGGCTCGTCGGGGACGACTTCGGATTCACCGTCGTACCCCACGGCGCCGCGAGTATCGGCGACGCGCAGTGGGGCTTCGGTGATGCCGGTGGCGCCAGAGGTGTCACCGTGCATCATCGGTGGAACCGACCCGGAACCTACGCTGTCGGCGTCACCGCCACCCTCTCCACCGGGCGGCAGGTTCACGCCGCGGCGCGGGTCACCATCGACTCGCCCGACGCCCCGCCGCGCATCGCGCGAATCCTGATGGCGCCGGAGAAGCCACATGTGGGCGAGCAGGTCTCCTTGAGCGCCGATCTGACGGGCGGACGTCCCGCTGCCTGGGCATGGACCATCACCGGTGACCGGGGGATCGAAACGACCTCCGACGCCCCGCAGTTCCGGTACACCTTCCCCGCCACCGGGACCTACACCGCGACACTCAAGGTCACCTCTCCCACCGGTTCCGACCAGACGTCTCGAACCGTCCAGGTCGCACCCCGGATGCACGAGGCGCGGTGCGGGGACGTCCTCACGACCGACACCATCGTGAAGAGCGACCTGAGCTGTGCGGAGGATGTCGCGCTCACCATCGCCGCCAGTGATCTCACCCTCGACCTCGGCGGCAACACGATCAGCTCGGAGAATCCCAGGCAAACCACCAAGGGGATCCTCGTCAAGGCGCCCCGGAAGCTGGCGAACATCACCGTCAAGAACGGCACGGTCACCAAGTTCTCCACCGGCATAGCGGTGGACAACGCGAACCAAGTGACCATACTCGGCATGACGATGAACTCGCCACGAGAATCACAGTACGACGATTTCAACGGCATCAGCGGCAGCCAAGCGCGGGATCTCATGGTCCGCGACACCACGGTGGACACCTTTATCCCCTTCAACTTCGAGAACGAATCAACCGTCACAATCGAATCCTCGAACCTTACCGGCTACGGTAACACATTGCCCACCTACTGCAGCCGAAGAAGCTCGTGCACGATTCATGGCGGCACCATTCGCACCCGATATCTTTTTTGCCTGTCCTACGTCGACGACGTTCCGGATTCATCGATCACCGTCGAGTACGCGAACGAAGTCAATATCGAATTATTCGGTAACGGATGTCGCGAGGGCGCCGCGAAGGACAACACGAACACCAAGCACATCGGCCTTGTCGGAGCCGCGCACTCGACCATAACGAACAACAGCTTCCTCAGAAGCCGTGTCATGATGGTCGAAAGCTCCGCCCTCATCTCCGGAAACATCTTCACCGAATCACCGAACAACGCGATCCAGATCCTCAACGGCGACCTGACACTGACCGGCAATTCCTTCATCAGGACGGGCAGCAGCGCCGTGGTCGCGAACGCGAACAATGGATTCAGCAAAGGAAATATCGACATCTCCCACAACGAATTCACAGCAAATGGTTTCCATCCCGACGAAAACTTCCCCGGGCAGGACGGCCTCGAAATCTTGCGCAACGACAGGGAAACGGATCACATCACCGTGTCCTACAACCACACCCAGGGCAACGCACGGTATGGCATCAACGCGGAGGACGGCACTGTCGAGCACAGCGAAGGGAACGTGTCGCGCGACGACCCGCTGGGATGCCGCGGCGTGAAATGCGACTAGCGCGGGCAGTCACTTTCCCAGCGCCTTCCCGCCCTCGATCGCGGAGCAGGGTGATGTGAGGTCGAGCCCGGCGGGCAGGAGTTCGCGTTCAGCCGGAGAATAGGGCCGGTCGTTCAACCGGCACAACTGTTCGGCCCACTGCCGAGGACTCATGTCCACCGAGAAGAAGCCGTCCACGGAAACCGCCACCAGCCGGTTCTCGTGCAGCATCCACCTGCCAGCCGAACCAGGGAAGCGTGGCGCGGCGAGGCGGTCTCCATTGTCGATGTTCCGGACCTCGATGGCACCGGCCCCCGTACCGAAGATCATCTTCTCCTCCTGCACGAACCCCACCGGAGACAGGTCACCCGGTATCGGAATGGTTTTCGAAGCGGTGTTCTGTTCGGGGTTCCAGACGTTCAGCCGTCCGATGTCGGCGTAGTGGACGGCGACTCGCCGCATGGTGGAGTCGGCCACGACATCGGGCGTCGGAAAACCCCACCGAGGGGCGAAGGAATGCTCCGGCCGGTCTCGCGGATCACCATTCCCGGGCTCCGGAACCGATCTCCGCTTCCACGCCTCGACGGCGTCCGGGGTGACTACCAGCAGCCGACTGGCGTTCACGGGACCGGTGATCATCTTGAAGCGATAGCCGAAGGGGACGTGGTTCACCATTTCACGTGGGGACAAGGACACCGGGAATGGGTACCGCTCTCCGGTGCTCGCCTTCCATACGTTGAACTCGTGGCCGCGCATCACGGCGACTTCATCGGGGCCCAGTGACACTATGGACATGGTCTCGTCGAACGCGACCTCGCCTTCACCGGAGCCGGGCCTCGCCAGTGGGATCGTCCGGAGGACGGTGAGATCGGCGGCGGAGATCACCGCGAGCTGTCCTCGTTCCAGCGGAACGAAGATCTTTTTACCGTCCCCGCTGAACGCCAGGCCGGGCGTGTCCGCCACCGGCAGGCCACCGGCCGATTCCCGGACGAGCTGGCGGTGGCTCCGCACATCGAACAGTCGCAGCTTCGCCCCTGCCCCCGGGTCCCCCGCATGGGACACCGTCAGCAGCGACTCGCCGTCCGGGCTCAGCACAGCGGCACCCACATCCCGCGCCGATCCGGATTGTTCGGTTTCCGCGATCAGGTCAGGGACACGGAATCTGAGCAGTACGTCAGCGTAGAACATGAAGACCGTCGGTGCGGCGGAGCCGCCGCCGAGCGCCATGAGCTGTGACGGCTCGTTCTGCGACACGCTGCGCCGTTTGTCGCGGCTCAGCGAAGGAACGTGGATCGAGTAAGTGCTTCCGTTGCCCAGATTCATCAGTTCGGCTCGCTGAAACGCGTCTTCCGGCGATCCCGTTCTCAGCACCGCGTACTCGCCGCTCAAATCGGCGACGTCGTCGGCATCGGCTGCGGAGCAGTCGAGCCGAGTCCTGGTGAAACGCGCTGTGCCGGTGGCCGTGTCCTGGACGGTCAACCGACTGTACGGCTGTCCTTTCCGGCATTCGGCGACGACACCGCCTGGCGTCACGAAACCGGAGGAGATCACGCGGAGTTCCGTGCCGGTGGTCAGGTCGCGCAGGACCACGGGCCGCGTCCGGTCCGGCCGGTCTTCCCGAAACCACGCTCGCTTACCGTCCGGCTCGACGCGGAGTACGGCGGTCTCACCTCCCGGGCCCGTTACCTTGTTCGGTATCTGCCCGCGTTGCAGGACATCCCACACCTCCACGTCGCCTTGGCGAGTTCCGGACGCCCCGCCGCCGCTGCGAACGGAGTCGACGAGGAACCTTCCGTCCGGGGAGAACCGGGCGCTGAGCACCGTCGCGGGCGCGACGGTTTCCGGTGCGCGCAGCGGCAGCGGGCCACTGTGCCTGGCGGTGTCCCACAGGGTGATTCCGCCGCGGTCGTCCAGCGCGGCCAGCCACCGGCCGTCGGGGCTGAGCCGGAGCCCGGACAGGTTCGGGATCGTGGTGACGAACCAGCGTTCCGGCGCGGGGCCGAACAGCGCCGTCCAGACCGTGATCCTCCCGTCGTCTTCGGCCACCGCGGTGGTCCTGCCGTCCGGGGTGGACGCGACCTGCGCGACCGTTCCGGACCACAGCCCGGTCCGGATCTGCTCGACGTCGGCGTATTTGAGGTATTGCTGCATGAGCGCGGCGTAGGCCTCGGGCCTGGTCGGGTCCGCCTTCCACGCGGCCTGTGCGAACTGCAGCGCGGTGAGCGGGTCGCTTTCGTTGCGCCGCCCCGATTCCTGGCCGAGGGAGACGGCCGAGGCGCGGCGAAGCTGGTCGGCGAGTTCGCGGTTCTTGTTCAGCGCGAAGACCGCGGAAGTGGTGGCGGCCAGCGCGAGGACGGCGATCAGGGCGGTGATCATCCGCCAGCGGCGGGTTCCCCTGCGCTGATGGGTACGGCTCGCGGCGATGTAGGCCCGTTCGTCGTCGGTGAGACCGGTGGGATCGGTGCTCAGCCAGGTTTCCGCGGTCGTCAGTGTCGTGCCACGGAGCAAGGTGTGCGGATCTTCCCCGGACTGCCGCCATTGGGTGAGGGAGAGCCTGAGCTGTTCCTGCCAGGAGCGGAATTCGCGGGCGGCGGCCAGCCATTCGCGCAGTTGCCGCCATTGCTGGACAAGGGCTTCGTGGGCGAGGGCGATGACCGCGGGGTGGCCGGGGTCCTGCCGGAGCACGACGAGCCGATGCGCGGCCAGTTTCCTGGCCAGATCCCGGGATTCGGCGTCGAGGTGGTCCAGCTGGGCCGGGGAAAGGGTGAAGGTGCCGTCCTCGCCGGGGCGGGCCAGTTGCACCAGCACCCGGCGGGCCAGTGCCCGTTCGCCGTCGGTGAGCCGTTCGCTGTGCACTTCTTCGGCGTAGGCGGCCAGCGCCCCGGCCACACCGCCGAGTTCGTCGTAGGCGTGGTGGGTCAAGGCGGCGCCGTGCTGGGACTCCCAGAGCCGGGTGAGCGCGAATTCGACGAGCGGCAGCTGTCCGGGGGCGTCCAGCGCGTCGGCGATGATGCGTTCGACCAGTCCCGGTTCGAAGGAGACCAGCGGGCGGTCGGCGGGGCCGAGGATCGCGGCCCGCAGTTCCGCCGGGCCCATCCTGGGGACGGCGACGGTCTGCAGCACGGGGGCCAGCTCGCTGGTCAGGATCTCGTCGAGGTCCGCCGAGCGGCCGGTGACGATCGCGCGGATGGCGGGCGGCTGCGCCGGACGGGACGGCGCGGCCAGCACCAGCCGGGCCAGCAGGTCGAGCAACTCCTTGGCCGCCAAGGGATCGGTGGCGACGAGCTCCTCGAACTGGTCGGCGAACAGGACCAGCCTGCCTGCCGCGTCGGCGATGGCGTCCGCCAGCAGCGGGATGTCCTGGGCGGTGAGCGCGGTGGTGCGGTCGGCCCCGACGACCGGCCGCACCGCATAGGCCAGCAATTCGAGCGGCTCGACGCCGGGGACGGGCCGGAACACCGCCAGCGTCGCGTTCTCCTGGCGCAGGGCGGGCAGGACACCGGCCCGGACGAGGGAAGATTTCCCGCTGCCGGACGCTCCGATGACCATGACGAGGCGATGCCGGTCGAGGAGCTGGTGAAGCTGCCGGATCTGCGGATCCCGGCCGCAGAAATACGGCGCGTCCTGTTCCTGGAAGGGTTCGAGGCCGCGGTAGGGGCATTCCGGATGCGCCGCGCGGTGCAGGCCGGGATCCGCGGCGGGCACGGACGCCCGGTCCTGACCCGCGTCGCGATGGTGGTCCAGCAAGGAGCTGAGCGCGACGGCGTGCAGGACCCGCGCGCTGCCGAAACGCGGCTGGGCCAGATCCTCCGGTGCGGCGAGGGCGGGAACGGGGAGTTCGAGGTAGCCGGCGAAGGCGTCGAGGGCGCGGCGGAACTCGGCCTCGCGCTCGGCTTCGGTGCGGGCGAGCGGGGCGAGACTGTGGTTGTCCAGCGTGTGGAAGAGGCTGGCGACGCGATCGTTCCCTGGCGTGTGAAGGCGTTGGAGCCGTTCGCCGCTCTGACGGCTGAGCAGCAGCAGCCGCGCCTGGGGAGCGTTGGTGGAGCGCTCCACCAACGCGGTGGCGAGGGCGTGGGTGTGGTCGAAGTGGTTCTCGGCCTCGTCGACGACCACGAGCAGCTGGTTGTTGACGGTGGCGAGGGTGGTGAGATCGGCGGCGGTGGCGTTCTCGTGGACGATCCCGGCGGTCCAGCCCTGCCGGGTGAGCCGCTCGCACAGCTGCTGGGCAAGGCGTGTCTTGCCCTGGCCCGGTGGTCCGCTGATCAGGTAGGCGGAAACCGGCGCGGGTTCGTTCACCCAGCTGAGCAGGTCGGCGAGTTCGGCGTCGCGGCCGGTGAAGGACACGATCCGGTACTCGGCACGCAGCCACGCGCTGGGCACCAGGTTCGCGGTCGGGGCGCGCGGGGTGGCGAAGGCCCGCCGGAGAACGAGCCCCGGCACCAGATCGGTCAGCTCGCCGACCAGCTTGGCGAGATCCTGGACGTCGTTGCGGTGGTGCAGGCGCAAATACTGACAGCGCGCCAGCGCCGCGACGTCGGCGGGCAGGTCGGTTTCGGTCAGGACCTTGGTGTGGTCGAGGAAGACCGGGATCACGCGCACCCCGAGGCGCAGCGCCTCGGCGAGTTCGCGGCGGACCCAGTCGCCGGGATCGTCGATGCGGCGCCCGCCGTGCCGGGTGGTGCAGGTGAGCCAGCGGGGCCCGATCACCACCAGGACGACGTCGCACCGGCTCAGCCAGTCCAGTATCCGCTCGGCGAAGTCCTGGCCGGGCCGGATCGTCCTGCTGGCCAGGAACACGTGCTCGGCACCGAACCGCGCGGTGAGCGCCCCGGCGATGAGCGTGGCCGCGAAATCGCCGTCGTCGGTGCGGTAGTTGACGAAGATGCCACCCATGTCTCCCCCTGGCTCGGCCGGGTTCTTCCGCTACACCGCCGGTGTGCGCAGCGCCGCGGTGAGCCGGGGATACAGCTCGCGGACGGGCTGATGGGTGTGCCAGCGGGTCAGCGTCCTGGCCAGCCGCCGCAGATCCGTCCGGACCGTGGCCGAATCCACCAGCAGCGCGCTCTCGATCGCCTGCTCCGCGAGCACGCACGCGTGATCGACCTCCCCGCCGCTGGCGTAGGCCAGTGCCCGGCGGGCGCCGAACCGGGCGTGCACCCGCCGGGCCTCGGACGGGACGAGCGCCAGCTGACGGTCGAGGATCTCCCCAGCCTCCGCCGGACGGCCCAGATCGTGCATGCACCAGCCGGTGACCACCGCGACCATGCCCGTACCGCTGACCGAAGCCGGCCCGATCTCCTGGCCGTCGGCGGTGTCCAGCAGGCCGGCGGCGCGATCCAGCGCGTGCCGGCATCGGTCGTAGTCGCAGGCCAGTGCGTGGCCCTGGGCCTCACGCAGCGCGGCGAGGCCGCGGATCCGCGGCGGGGTCCGTGAACCGGCCAGTGCCCGCTGGGCCAGGTCGATGGTGCCGGCGGCGTCCTCGCGGTACAACGTGATCAACGCCCGCCGGATCAGCGCGTAGGTCGAGAGCTCGGCGTCACCGGCGGCCGAGGCCATTTCCACCGCGGTTTCGGTCCACCACAACGCACCCCGCTCGTCCCCCGCCTCCTGCGTCATCCACCCTGCGTACTCGGCGTACCGCGCCGCCAGCCGCAGCAGCTCCGCACGCGACGGCGCCGACGCCGAGCCGGCCAGGCCCCGCAGCGCGTGCGTCTGCGCGACCACGATCGGCAGCACCACGCTCGGGCTGCTGATCTGCCCCAGCCGCCGGGTCTGCTCGAACAGGGCGCGGAACGCCGCGATCGTCGTCTCCTGCCCGGCGGCCGCCGCGTTCCCCGGCGCGCCGACACTCAGCGCCAGCACCGACGCCGCGCCCATCGCGAGGGCGTCCCGGCGGCTCATCGGCACCAGGTTGCTCGAACCGTCCGGCCCCATGCTCATCACCCACACCCCGCCGTCGGGACCGGCCTCGGGCACCACGGCCGGTGCGGGCGGCCGGGCCCTGGCGACCAGTGCGGCCAATTTCCCGTTGGCGTCCAGCGCCGCGTCGCAGCGGCGGGCCACTTCCATCCCGGCCGGTTTCTCCCCGGTCTCGATCCTGCCGAGATAGCCCTTGTTGTAGTGGACTCGCCGGGCGAGTTCCGCCAGTGAAAGCCCCGCCGCCATCCGCAACCGCCGGAGTTCCGTGCCCACCGTGTCCGGTTCGGCCATCCCCGCCCTCCCCATCCGCTTCCCGCGAAACCGCACGAGCAGAGGGTCCTCCGCGCTTCCGGCGGCGACCCCGTACCCGAGGCTATGGGGCGCGGCCGCTCCGGCACAGCCCCGCGACGCGATCGGCACGCATCGATATCGGCGGCGGGCAGGTGCCGCCCGCCCGCCGCGATGCGCGCGAGGTACCCGAGGTTCCTGTCGACGAGTGAACCGCCGCTGAGCCCGTACTGCGCGAAATGGCGCGGATCTTGGTGCATACCGCCAGTTTCGGCCACCCATCGCGCCCTGCACCCACCGTCGCCCGTCGCCCGCCGGGACAGGCGACGGGCGATCTCCCCCACGACCGTCTCCGCACGCACACACTGGTCGTCGGGTCGGGCTCGTGGTCCCGATGCCGGCCCGGCGAAGGGGGTGGGATGTGGTGGCAGGGCTTCCCGCAGCACTGCCACCACATCCAGTCGGGCCGGGTTCGCGCGTCACCGGCCGCAGATTCCCGGAAGCACCTTGACGTGGGAGGGCGGACCCATGCCCTTCCGGACATCGCGCTCGTGCCACTCGGGCAGTTCATGACGGCCCCGGTGCGGGAAATGGCTAGGTTGGCGGCAAAGTAGGTCGCCGAGGCACTCCCGTCCGGCGCTGTGGCCGCGAGGAGGACCGGTGTCGCCCGTGCCGGATCAGGCGTTCGTGTTCCGGATGTGGTGGCACGCGGCGGACTCCCCGGAGTGGGTGCCGGGCCCACCGCTGCTGGCGCGGCTGGACGACGGCCGGGGCGTGCCGCCGGAGCAGTTGTCCTGGCGCACGGAAGACGGCGCGCAGACCTCGGTCGGGTTCTCGCCGGACCTGTCCCGGTGCTACGGCCATCGCCGCTCCGCCGCCGGTGACGTGCTGGAGGTGCGCGGCGAAGCCGACTCCCCGAGGGAAGCGGGCGGCTCGACCGGCTACGAGTTCAGCACCGAGGTCGAGGAATCCGGTGAGTGGCGGCCGGCGGAACGGCTGCGGCTGCTGATCGACGACGGTTCCGGAGCGCCGCCGCAGTGGGTGTCCTGGCGCGACCGGACCGGCGAGACCTGCTCGGTCCAGTTGCGTTCGGCCGGACCGTCCGGTGCCGCGGACGTCAACGACCTGGTGACCGCCGTATGGGCCAGCGCCGAATACCCCGAAGCGGGCGAGGTGGCCACGAACCTGGTGGGACCGGCGGGAAAATGGTTCGCCCCGCACGACCGCGCGGCACTGGAGTTCCAGCTGACGCGGCCGGTCCCGGTGGACCGGTACGTCCTCACCTCCGCCAACGACGCGCCCGATCGCGATCCCGCGGAGTGGACGCTGAGCGGCTCGGCCGACGGGCTCCTGTGGCAGGCCCTGGACGTCCGAGGCGGCCAGTCCTTCGCCGACCGCCACCAGCCCAGGACATACCGGCTCGCCGAACCCGGCTTCGCCGAACACTTCCGCCTCGACATCACCGGCAACAACGGCTCGCCGCATCTGCAGCTCGCGAGCGTCCGGTTTCTCGCCGCGTGCGGCGGCTTCGTCGGATACCGCCAGCGCGCGGGCGGCCCACCGGCGGGCTACCGTGGCGTCCGCACCGCGTACCGGCCGTCGGACGTACCCGCGGTGCCCCTGCCCGACGGCGTGCCCACGAGACGCGCCCGCCGCCTTGCCGAAGATCATCCGCTGCCCGCCGGGACCGAGGTGGTCTCGCCGTCGGGCAAGTACGCGTTGCGGTACGACGCCTTCGGGGTGCCGGTCGTCCTCGACCGGACGAGCCGGCTGGTCGTCTGGCGAGCCGGTGACGACGACCAGGGCCCGGCGTCCGGCGCCCTCGTGCTCAGCCATTCCCTCCAGGTCGCACTCCGTGGTGGCGGCGTCTGGTACTCGTCGATCGGCGCCGAAGGGGCGCGATTCCTCGTGGTCACCGACGACGGCGAACTCGAACTCCTCGATCACGACGGGGTGAGCCTGTACAACTCCGAGCGGGGTTTCGTCGGTCCCCTGCCCACGTTCGAAGATTCCGCGCCCGCCGCCGGCATCACGCTCAAGCGCTACCTGTACCGCAAGGACGCGAAAGGCGCGATGACGCGGACGGTCCGGCGCGGCGTGGACGGCTCGTTCCGGGTCACCCGGCAGAACATGTCCCATCACCTCCCCTCGCCCCTGGTGCGGTGGCTGGAGCAGGACGACACGATCGTGACGTGGCGGCAGGTCCCCACCGTGACGGGTTCGGACCTCGAACTGTGCCTGGTCGACCGCGCGGGCACCCTGCTGTGGCGCGAAGGATCGGCGATCGCGAGCACGACGCCGCCACCCGCGGCGCCGCACGAGCACGGCGGCCCCGCGCTGGGACGGGGCTCGCGGCTGCGCCGTCAGTCCCTGACCTCCCCGTCCGGCTCGCACACGCTGCTGCACCGCGACGACGGAAACCTGGTGCTGTACTGCAACGCCGGCCACGCGCCGGTGTGGGCCACCGGCACGGAATGGCTCGGCGACAGCTGGGTCGACCTGACCCCGTCCGGCGATCTGGTCCTGCGTACTTCGTGCGGTGCGCCGGTCTGGCGGTCGGGCACGGCCGATCAGGGCGTCGAGCGGCTGGAGGTGCGCGACGACGGCGGCCTCGCGCTGCTGGACGCCACCGGAGCGGCCGTCTGGCGGATCCAGGACCACGTGCCCTGCGCGGCTGCCGTGCCCGCGCCGCCGCGTGGTGCCGTCCTCCGGCGCGGGCAGAGCCTCCGCAACCAGTCCCTCACCTCCGCCGACGGTGGCACCGTCCTGAACCACGAGCCCGGCCGGGGAGTGCGGCTCTTCCGCGCCGACGGGATCCAGCTCTGGTACGCGTCCGGCTCACGCGCGGCGGACACCGGCCTGACGCTCGACGACGCCGGATTCCTCCTGCTGCGCGCCGAAGACGGCAGCGTGCGCACGCGGCTCGCCGGTCCGGGAGACCACCTCGCCGTCGTGCCGGGAGGGGAAATCCGGCTCCTCGCCCCCGACGGCACCGTGTTGTGGCGCGAGGGACAGTACGTCATCGACGGTCCCGACGCCGGTGCGGCGATCTCTCCCCGCGCGGCCTCGCCCGCCGCGCTCGAGACCCTGATCAACGCCCCGTCCATCCCGATCGTGCGCACCGACTTCGCCGACGACCACGCCTGGCGGGCCACCTGGAGCGACATCACCACGCCCCGCGAGTACCACGACGACGAGTTCGTCCTCGACGCGACGCTGGTGGCCCTGCCGGAGTTCGACGGCTGGACCGGCGAAGAACTCGCCGAACTGCTGTCGCGCACCGCCAAGCACACTCTCGTTTTCGTGGTGGACGCGATCACCCTCGCTTCGCCGGAGCATCCCGTGCTCGTGGTGAAGATCGACGAGGACCGCGACCAGCCGCGTTCCCTCCGCGCCGTCCCGCACGCCTTGCTGGACCTGGAAATCCAGCTCTCGATCGCCAATATGGACTGGGAGGACTTCAGCGGCGCCGTCGAGCCCGACGGCGTACTCCGTTCCTCCACCGCGGACTGACCATCGGGAGTTACCCGGAATGGGGTGTTTCCCTTGCCCGGCACCGTGACTCTCACCCGTTCAGGAGGCGGACCCGGAAGGGGAAACCCGACGCCGCTATGTGATCGCGGCGGCCGGAACCGGACGGTGGCCTCCCTCGATATGCAATTCCCAGGGCCAAGCGGGTGGGGCCGCGCCACGCCACGGAATACAGCCCGTATGTGCTCGCGGGCTCTCTCATGCGATCGGATGCCGTCACCCCGATGTCGCCGGAAAGGATGGTGTTGCGGCAGCGGGGAGACAGCGCGGAAGGGCGGTTGTAGCGTCGATCGGCGGTGACCTGGGCAGCTGATCGGAAGGAGCATTCCGTACCGATGACGAGCCGGGCGGTCGGCGGTGGCGCGGTGGCACTGCGGATGACACGCATCCTGTATGTCCTTTGTGGACGCTTGACCCTCCTGGCCGCCACGTCGGCCCTCTCCCTTGTACGACGCCGGAATCCCGCGCGGGAAAACTGGCTGGCGGACACCGTGGTGGCGCTCGGTCCGGCGTTCGTGAAGGCGGCCCAGTTGCTGAGTACCCGCGCGGATGTGCTGCCGCCGAAGGTGTGCCTGGCACTCACCCGCCTGTACGACCGGGTCCGCCCGATACCGCCGCGCACGGCGGCACCGGTGCTGCGGTCGCGATTCGGTGCCACCGGGACGAAGCTGGTCGGCGCGGGCAGTATCGCGTGTGTGTACCGGAGCGTCCTGCCGGACGGCCGCGAAATCGCGGTCAAGGTCCGCAGGCCGGGTATCGAACAGTCGCTGACGGCCGACCTCGCGCTGTTCGAGCGCGGCGCGGCAGTGCTGGCACGGCTGCCGTGGCTGCGGGGCGTCCCGGTGGTGGCGATCGCGGGCCAGCTCACCGGAAGCATTCGCGCCCAGCTGGACTTCCGGCGGGAGGCGGAGCTGCTCGACGGCTTCCGTGCCGCGATGGCCGAGGTCCCCGGTGTCACCGTGCCCGCCGTCGACCGGCGGCTGTCCACCGGGGACATGGTGGTGATGGACTTCGTCGGCGGTCTCGTCCGGCCGCGCCCGGACGAACTGGGCGAAGCGGAACGGCGACGCGCGGTGGTGACAGCGCTGCGCGCGGTGTACCGGATGCTGTTCCTCGACGGCGTGGTGCACTGCGATCTGCATCCGGGCAACCTCTACTTCCGTGCCGACGGCACGATCGTGATCCTCGACGCCGGGTTCACGGTGCGGCTGACGGATTCGGCGCGGGAGAAGTTCGCGGCGTTCTTCTACTGCATGAGCCAGGGCGACGGCGAGGCCTGCGCCGGCATCGTGCTGTCCACGGCGGAGGACACGCCGAGCGCCGATCGCGACGCGTTCCGCGCCGACCTCGCCGCGCTGGTGACGGCGCACACCGGCCGCCGCGCGGCCGAGTTCGACCTGGTCTCCTTCGCCACCCGGCTCTTCGACATCCAGCGGCGGCACGGGTTCTACGCCGATCCGCAGTTCGTGTTCCCGATCCTTTCGCTGCTGGTGCTGGAGGGCACGGTGCGTGAGTTCCATCCCGACGTCGACTTCCAGCGGGAGGCCGAGCCCTTCCTGGTGACCGCGCTGATGGAGCGCGTGCTGGTGGCGCGCGGGGACGCCCGGTGAGCGCGGCACGGCTGCTGCGTCAGGACATGGGGCAGGTCGACTTCGGGCCACGACGGTTCCGGTTACGTCCAGGCCCCGCGCGCGGCGTGCTCGAATCGGCGGGGCGAGCGTTCCTCACCGGGCTGAACGCTTCGCTCGAAACGGCGGAAGACGCGCTGGCCGAACAAATCGCCGGGCTGGAACCCGAACTCCGCGGTTTCGCGTTCGAGGGGGCCGGGATGGGCTGCGCGCTGCTCGATCTGCTCCTCCCCCGCCGCCGTCGCCGGGTCGCCGCCCTGCTGCGCGGACCGGCGGCGGACTACCCGCATCTGGTGCACGTCGGCGCGGGCTGGGCGTACGCGCGGCTGCGGCTTCGCCCGGTACGCGGGCCGTCGGGCGCGGATCCGCTGCTGCGCTGGCTGGCCTGGGACGGATTCGGTTTCCACCAAGGGTTTTTCCACGCCGACCGGGTCATCGGGCGGCAACGGGTGGAGCGCGGGCTCCACCGTGACGTCCGGCGGGTCCGCGACCAGGGCCTCGGCCGCGCGCTGTGGTTCTGCGAATGCGCCGATCCCGACGGCGTGGCCCTGCGCGTCGCCGAATTCCCCGAGCGGCGGCGTGCGGACCTGTGGAGCGGGATCGGCCTCGCGGCCACCTACGCGGGCGGTGCCGACGCGGGCGAGCTGGACCGGCTCGCCGAGCTGTCCGGGCCGTTCCGCGCGCATCTCGCGCAGGGCTGCGCGTTCGCCTGCGCGGCGCGGCGGGTCAGCGGGATCGTGCCCGCGCACACCGACAAGGCGGCCGACGTGCTGGCCCGCACCGACACCGGCACCGCCGCGAGCTGGACCGACCGGGCACTGACGAAGCTGGGATCCCGGCCGCACACGTTCGCGCACTATCAGCGCTGGCGGGCGGAAATCCGGCACCTGTGGGAAAGGAACAGCCGATGAGACCGTTCGTCCGCCGCCACCTCACCCGCGTGGTCGCCCTGCTCGGCTGCGCCGCGGTGTTCGCGTTCACCGTCGCCCCGCAGCCGTCCTCGGCGGAGGAATCCGCGCTGGCCCAACGCTTCTCGTTCACCGCGCACCCGGTCAGCCCGGACAACGCCCCTGGCGGACGGCGGGTGCGGACGGTCGCCCCGGCCTATGAACAGATCCGGTCGTGGATCTCGTCGGTGGGCGCGGCCACCGCGCTCTTCGCCGTGGACGGCGGCAAGGTCTCCCGCGACGTCTGCCTGGTGGATCCCCGCACCGACACGGTCACCGTCGAACCGGCGCCCACGACCGGTCAGCGCTTCCAGCCGTTCACGCTGACGCCGTCCGGACTGGAGATGCCGTCCTTCGCGGCGCCGATGGGCTGCCTGCCGGTGGATCTGGACGAGGACGGCTGGCAGGACGTGGTCGTCTACTACTGGGGACGTTCGCCGGTGGTGTTCCAGCGCGTCCCGGGCGTCCCGCCGTCGGCGCCGGCGTTCCGCGCCCGCGAACTGACCAGCCCGTGGCAGGTCTGGAACACCAACGCCGCCACGGTCGGCGACTTCGACGGCGACGGGCACACCGATCTCGTGTTCGGCAACTACTTCCCGGACGGCGCGAGGGTTCTCGACCCCACCGCGCGGCAGCCCGAGCTGCAGATGAACGATTCGCTGTCCCACGCTACGAACGCGGGCACCCTGCGGCTGTTCCGCTCCGCCGGTGCCGGCCGGTTCGCCGAGGTGCCCGGCGCCTTCCCCGCCGAGGCGCGGACCGGGTGGACGCTCGCGCTCGGCGCGCAGGACCTCGGCGGCCGGGGTCTGCCCGATCTCTACGTCGCCAACGACTTCGGCCCCGATCACCTGCTGGTCAACGAATCCACGCCCGGACGCTTCGCGTTCCGGACGGCGAACGGGACGCGCCACGCGGCGACGCCGAAGTCGAAGGTGGTGGGCAACGACTCGTTCAAGGGCATGGGCGTCGCCTTCGCCGATCTCGGCGCGCGCGGCGTCCCGGACATCCTGGTCAGCAACATCACCGAGCCCTATGCCTTGCAGGAAAGCAATTTCGCCTTCCTCGCCGCCGCCGACCGCGCGACGGTCGCCGCCCGGCTGCGCACCGGCGAGGCGCCCTACGACGACCGCAGCGAGGAACTCGGGCTCTCTCGCTCGGGTTGGTCGTGGGACGTCAAGGCCGCCGACTTCGACAACACCGGGGCCGACGAGGTCATGCACGCGACCGGATTCGTCGCCGGGCAGGTGAACCGGTGGGCGCAACTGCAGGAAACCGCGATGTCGAACGATCTCGTGCTGAGCCATCCCACGCTGTGGCCGCGCTTCACCGAGGGCACCGATCTTTCCGGCCACGACCACAACACGTTCTTCGTGCGGGGGAAGGACGGCCGGTTCGTGAACGTGGCCGACCGTGTCGGCGTAGGCACCGACGCGGTCAGCCGGGCGTTCGCCGTCGGCGACGTGGACGGCGACGGACGCCTCGACTTCGTCGTCGCCAACCAATGGGCACCGTCCACTTTGTACCGGAACTCCGCACCGGCCGGGGCTTTCCTCGGCCTGCGGCTGGTCCGGCCCGCCAGGGACACGGCCTGCCGGGCGGGTGCCGCCGGGCCGACGACGCCCGCGATCGGCGCCGAGGCCGAAGTACCCGCGCCGGGCGGCGGAACCCGGCTGCAGGAGGTGTACCCCGCCAACGGGCACAACGGCGTCAACGCGCCCGACCTGCACTTCGGCCTGGGTTCCCAGCCGTCGGCGAGCGTGCCGGTACGGCTGGCGTGGCGGGACGGCTGCGGACGGCACCACACGGGTTCGACGTCGTTGCCGCCCGGCTGGCATCAGCTGCGCCTGGGCTCCGACGGGACGATCGAGGAGGAACGGTGAGCAAGTCACCCGCCGAGCGCCGGTCCGCGGCGCTGCGCCGGTTCGGGATGTCGATCACGGCGCTGACCGTGCTCGGGCACACCGTGCTCGGCTTCGAACAGGCCTATCTCACCCCGGTCGTCGCCGTGCTCGCCGCGCTCGCCACCGAGATCACGCTGGAGTCGGTGGAAGCCGCCGTCGAAAAACGCCGCCCGCGCTACACCGGGAAAACGGGCGCGGTGGTGGATTTCCTGCTCCCCGCCTACATCACCGGCGTGGCCTGCGCGATGCTGCTGTTCGCCAACGACCGGTTCCTGCCGACCGTGCTCGCCGCCGTGGCGGGGGTGGCCACCAAGTACGTCTTCCGCGTCCGGATCGCCGGGAAATCACGTCATGTGCTGAACCCGAGCAACGCCGGGATCGTGGTGGTCCTGCTGCTCTTTCCGTGGGTGGGCATCGCGCCGCCGTACGAGTTCACCGAATGGGTCACCGGCGTGTGGGGCGCCGTCGTGCCCGCGCTGCTGCTGATCGCCGGGACGATGCTCAACGCGCAGCTGACCGGGAAGATCCCGTTGATCCTCGGCTGGGCAGGCGGTTTTCTCGCCCAGGCGGTACTGCGGACGCTGATCACCGACATCTCCTTGGTGAGCGCGATCCTGCCGATCACCGGGACCGCGTTCATCCTGTTCACCAACTACATGATCACCGACCCCGGCACCACTCCGTCGAGCCGTCGCGGCCAGGTCCTTTTCGGACTCGCCACCGCCGCGGTGTACGGGGTGCTGGTGCAGTTCCACGTCGTGTTCGGGTTGTTCTTCGCGCTGGTGATCACCTGTGTGCTGCGCGCGGTGGTGCTCGTGCTGGCGGACCGCCGGAGTCCACAGTGGAACGTGTTGGTGCCGGCGCAGCGGGCCGCCGTGGAACCGCCGGTGCAGGCGCGGGAATTGGCGTGAGCCGCCGGGAACGGGGCGAACCGATCGCGATCGTCGGGATGGCCTGCCGCTACCCCGACGCCGACGATCCCGCCCGGCTCTGGGAGGTCGTGCTCCAGCGGCGGCGCGCGTTCCGCAGGCTGCCACCCGGACGGCTCGATCTCGCCGACTACTACAGCGCCGACGCGGCCGCCCCGGACCGGACCTACAGCACCCGGGCGGCGGTGCTGGAGGGCTGGCGGTTCGACCGTGACGAGTTCCGGATCCCCGGACCGGTCTTCCGCGCCACGGACCCAGCGCAGTGGCTGGCGCTGGAAACTGCCGCCCGCGCGCTGGCCGACGCGGGCCGCCCCGGCGGCGCCGGGCTGGACACCGAGCGGACGACCGTCGTCGTCGGCAACAGCCTGACCGGCGATGTCACGCGGGCGCACGCGCTGCGGCTGCGCTGGCCGTACGTGCGCGATGTCCTGCGCGCCTCACTGTCCGAAGTGGATGAAGCGGCGCTTGAGGCGGTCGAGCGCCGCTATCTCGCGGCGTTTCCGGAAGTCGGGGACGAGACGCTGGCCGGGAGCCTGGCCAACACCATCGCGGGCCGGATCTGCAACCACTTCGGGTTCCACGGCGGTGGGTACACTGTGGACGGTGCGTGTGCCTCGTCGATGCTCGCCGTGATCACCGCCTGCCGCGCGCTGACCACCGGCGCCGCCGACTTCGCGCTGGCCGGCGGCGTGGATCTTTCGCTCGATCCGTTCGAGCTGGTGGGTTTCGCCAAGACCGGCGCGCTCGCCGCCGACGAGATGCGGGTCTATGACGAGCGCTCGGCCGGGTTCTGGCCGGGCGAGGGCTGCGGCATGCTCGCACTCGTCCGCGCCGTCGACGCGCACGCCGCCGGAACGCCGGTGTACGCCGAGATCCGCGGCTGGGGTGTCTCGTCGGACGGGCGCGGTGGCATCACCCGCCCCGAGGTGGACGGGCAGCTGCTCGCGCTGCGCCGGGCGAGCGCCATGGCCGGGATCGAGCACGCGGAAGTCGGGCTCTACGAAGGACACGGGACCGGAACGGCGGTGGGCGACGTCGTCGAGCTGACCGCGCTGAACCGCGTCCGCTCCGGCGCCACGTCCGCCGCCGCGCTCGGTTCGGTCAAGGCCAACATCGGGCACACCAAGGCCGCCGCCGGAGTCGCCGGGATCGTCAAGGCCGCGCTGAGCGTCGCTTCGGGACTGCTGCCGCCGACGACCGGCTGCGAACGGCCGCATCCCACGGTCGGCGAAACCCTGCGGGTTCTTCCCACGGCGGAACCGTGGCCCGGCGAAACACGGTCGGCCGGGGTCAGCGCCATGGGATTCGGCGGGATCAACACCCATGTCCTGGTGAGCACGCCCGCCGGTCATCGCCGCACGATCCCGTGTCCGGCGGTATCCCAGCCGACACCGGAAGTGGACGTCGTCGCCGTCGGCGGCCACGACCTTGGCCAGGTCGCCGCGCTGCTTGCGGAAATAGCCGACGCCGCGCCGCGGCTGTCCTACGCGGAGGTCCACGACCTCGCCTGCGGCCATGGCCGCCACACCGCGGTGGGCCCCGTCCGCGCCGCGCTGGTGGTGCGCACACCCGAGGAACTCGCCGCGCTCGCTTCCCGCGCCGCGGCGGAGCTTCCGTCAATCCCGTGTGGACAGTTGACCGCGTCGCCGGGGCTGTGGCTGGGCAACGACGTGGCGGGCCGGGTCACCCTGCTGTTCCCCGGCCAGGGCGCCGGCGGCGCGGAACCGGTCGACACCGCGCTGGCCCAGCCCGCGGTCTATCGGAGTTGCCTTTCGGCGGTGACCTGGCTCGACGCGCTGGGGGTGGCGCCGGTCGCCGCGGTCGGGCACAGCCTCGGCGAGATCGCGGCACTCGCCTGGGCGGGCCGTCTGTCCCTAGAGGACGGTGAGCGGCTGGTGACCGCGCGCGGCCGGATCATGGCCGACCACGGCGCTTCCGGCACCGGGATGCTCGCCGTGGCGGCCGACGCCACCGAGACCCGGGCGCTCTGCGCGGGCACCGAAGTGGTGATCGCCGCGGACAACGGCGCACGGGCACAGGTGGTGGCGGGTCCGATCCCGGAGCTGAACGCGGTGGCCGAAGCGGCGGAGCGGCACGGTTTCCGGACGCGGCGGCTCCCGGTCTCGCACGGTTTCCACAGCGCCGCCATGGCCACGTGCGCCGAACCCCTGCGTGCGGCACTGCGGAATGTCACGGTGTCTCCGGCGGACCGCACCGTGGTGTCCACTGTGTACGGACGGCCGTTGACGACCGAAGACGACCTCACGGAGCTGCTGGTCACCCAGCTGTGTGCGCCGGTCCTGTTCCGCGACGCGGTGCGGGCGGTGACGGCGGGCACCGATCTGTTCTGCGAGGCGGGCACCGGCCGCGCCCTGACGAGCCTGGTGGCCCAGGATTCGGCCGTGGCATCGGTCAGCCTGGACGTCGGCGCGTCCGGTGACCGTGCCACCGCCGAAACCGCGGCCGCCCTGTTCGCCGCCGGGGCGGCCAAGGAACTCACGCCGCTGTTCGCCGGACGGGCCGCGCGGCCCCTCGACCTCGCTCGCGAACGTGTGTTCCTGACGAACCCGTGTTCGGTGGCGGCGCCCGTGCTCCCCGCGCCGAGGGCGGCCGTGGAAGCGTCCCGCGACACGGCGACGACCGTCACGGATCTGCTCGCCGAGGCCACGGAACTCGACGTCGCGCTCATCCAGCCCGGCGCCCGATTGCTCAGTGACCTCAACCTGAGTTCGCTGCGCGCCACCCAGCTTCTGGTCGAGGCGGCCTCGACACTCGGGCGGAAGCCGCCCTCGGTGTCGATGGCCTTCAGCGACACCTCGGTCGCCGAGGTGATCGCCGAAATCGAGCGGCTGCCGGAGACGGACGCCCCCCTCGCGGACACGCCGGTGCCCGGGGTCCGGCCCTGGCAAGCCTGTTTCACCGGAACCCTGGTCCCCGCACGGCCGGAACCGTGGCGCCCCACCGAATTCGTGTATCTCCCCGACAGCGAGGACGTCGGGAAGGGGCTCGCCGCGGGCCGGACGGCCATCGACCGCAAGGCACTCGTCGTCGTGGCCCACGACCTCGCGCTCGGCGGGTTCTTCCGCTCACTGTGCCACGAACATCCGGACATCGGAGTCACGCTGGTCCAGGTTCCGTGGGGAACAAAGGATTTCTCCGCGTTCCACGCCGAACCGGGCCGCTTCCGCGCACTCGTCGCCGATGAGGACGGCGCGCTCACTGAGCCCGCCGAGCGGCTGTTGTCACTTCCCGCCGAGCCCGGCGTGCCGCCCTTCGACAAGCGGGACGTCCTGCTGGTGAGCGGCGGCGGCAAGGGCATCGGGTACGCGTGTGCCCGCGCACTGGCCACGGCGACCGGCCTCACCCTCGCGCTCATCGGTCGCAGCCGTCTCGAATCGGATCCAGCACTCCGGTCCAATGTGGACGCTTTGCGCGCCGAGGGAATCCGTGTCGCCTACCAGGCCGCCGATGTCGCGGACACGGAGGCTGTCGCGCTGGCGGTCGACAAGCTCACGGCCGAGACCGGACCGGTGACCGCGTTGCTGCACGCGAGCGGTGTCAACGAGCCCACCCGGTTCGCCGAACTCGACGAGGATGACGTCCGCAAGCATCTGGCGCCGAAGGTCACCGGCCTCCGCTCGCTGCTCGGCGCACTGCCGCACGAACCGTTGCGGCTGCTCGTCACCTTCGGTTCGGTGATCGGCACCCACGGCATGGCGGGCGAAAGCCATTACGCGTTCGCCAACGGCCTTCTCCGCGAAGAAGCCGGGCAATGGGCACAGCGGCTGCGCGGCTGTCGCGTGCTCAACATCGACTGGACCGCATGGTCGGGCACCGGGATGGCCGACCGCATGGGCGCGGCGCGGGCGCTGGCCCGCACCGGTACCACCCCGATCCCGGTCGCGGACGGGACTTCGCTGTTCCTGCGCCTGCTCGCCGCTCCCGCGACTCCGCCGAGCGTGGCGGTGCACGGCAGGCTCGGCATGGAAGCCACCACACCCGTGGCCGGCGGCCGGTTCCTCCAGCGGATCCGGGCTTGCCACCCGGACGTCGAGATCGTCGCCGACACGACGCTCTCGCTTCGCACCGACTCCTGGCTGGCCGATCACCGCGTCGACGGGCTCGCCCTGCTGCCCGCGGTCGTCGGCTTGGAAGCCATGGCACAGGCGGCCTCCGCGGTCGCGGGCCGCGCGCTGACCGTCGCGGAGAACGTCCGGTTCGACCGGCCGGTCGTCGTGCCCGACGAGGGCGAGCGTGCCGTCCGTGTCTGCGCGTTGCGCGAGGGTGACGTCATCACCACCGTGCTGCGCAGCGCGGAATCCGGCTTCGACGCCGACCACTTCCGCGCCGAGTTTCCCTTGTCCCCCAGCGCTTCCGCCCGGCCACCGGATCTCGTTCCCGACCGCGGCCGGATCGAGCCCGCCGCGCTGTACGACCGGCTCCTTTTCCACAGTGGACAGTTTCGCCGTGTCGGCGCTGTCGCGGTCCCGGATCCGTGGTCCTGCCGGGCCACCATCGCCCCGCGCGACGGCGCGCCCTGGTTCACCCCGGTGCTCGGCGACCCTGCCGCCCACGACGCCACGATCCACGTCCTGCAGGCCTGTGTCCCCGGGCGCAGGCTGCTACCCGTGGGCTGCGACCGCGTCGAGCTGAACCCGTTCGCCCACGGTCCCTGGGCCCTGCGCGGTGTCGAGCGTGACGCGGCGGACGGCCGCTACACCTGGGACGTCCTCGCCGAGGCCACCGACGGCAGGCTCGCCGTCGCGTGGACCGGGCTGCGCCTGGCGGATTCCGGCCCGCTCCCGCACGACCGGCCCTGGCCCGCCGCCCTGCTTTCGGTACTGCTCACCCGATCCGCGGTCGCGCTCGGCCTGGACGGCTCCTTGCGCGTGTCCGTCGGAGAACCGTTCACTGTGGACACCGCGGGTGACTGTCCGACCGCCGGTGCCTGGGAATCGGTCGATCCGCGCGCCACTCCCCCGGATCCCGGGCTCGTACGGCTCCTCGCGGGCCCGTGCGCCGAGGCCGCCGAGACCGTCGCCGCCCGGGCCGGGACCATCGCCCGCTGCCTCGCGCAGCGGGACATTTCTCCTTCGGCGGCAAGGTTTTCCGGCGCCTACGACGGCGGCTGGCTCGTGCTGCGAGCCGGTGCCGCGCTGGTCGCGTCGGCCGTGTTCCCCGTCGACGGTTGCCGGCGTCCGGTCACGATCGCCGTCCTGACCGAGGAAACCACCTCATGACGCCGGTCTACCGCTACCGTCACCCGATCACGCTGGAGGAGACCAACCTCGTCGGCAATGTCTACTTCGCACACTATGTGCGCTGGCAGGGCCATTGCCGGGAACGGTTCCTCGCCGAGAACGCCCCCGGCGTCCTCGCCGCGCTCTCCGATGGCTTCGCGATGGTCACCACGACCTGCGGCTGCGACTACTTCGGCGAGCTGACCGCGAACGACGTCGTCGAACTGCGCATGACCCTCACCGAGCTGGAAGGCAACCGGGTCGCGATGGCGTTCGACTACTTCCGTGCCGAGGTCGCGATACCCCAGCTGGTCGCGCGCGGGCACCAGGCCATCGCCTGCATGACCCGCGGCCCCGCCGGGCTGGAACCGGTCCCGGTGCCCGGACAGCTCAGGGCAGCCCTGACACCGTACTTGAAAATCCAGTAGTAGGCTGAGGCGGTGACCACCACCGCGCGCCGGGAACGCCACTACCGCCAGTACTGCGGGCTCGCCGCCGCGCTCGACACCGTCGGCGAGCGCTGGACGCTGCTGATCGTGCGGGAACTGCTGCTCGGCCCGCGCCGGTACACCGAACTGCTCGCCGATCTTCCCGGCGTGGGCACCAACCTGCTCGCCGAGCGGCTGAAAAAGCTGTGCGCGGCGGAAATCGTCGAACGGGAAGACACCGGGGCCTATCGGCTCGGGCCGTTGGGCGAACGATTGCGCGAGCCGGTGCTGGCGCTGTCCAAATGGGGCATCGCGCTGCTCGGCGAGCCCACGGCCGACATGGTCACCCGGCCGCACTGGGCGCTGCTGGCGGTCCAGGCGATGGCCGACGCGAGCCGCCTGCCCGAGATCTGCGAGACCTACGAATTCCACGTCGACGACGAGATCTTCCACCTCGCCGTCGACCGCGGCGCGCTGACCACGGCCCGCGGACCGGCCGCGGCACCGGCGATGAGCATCCGCACCGACGCCACCACGTTCGTCCGCATCGGAGCCGGGGCGATCGGCCCGTTCGCGGCGCTGGCCACCGGGAAGCTCACCTTCACCGGCGACGCCGACGCGGTCCTGCGCTGCTCGACCGTGCTGGGACTCGTGGAACGGCCCGGTTCGGCCCCGCAGGACTGAACCGGGCCGCACCGGGACTCAGAGGCCGCCGACCTTCACCGGGAACTTCTGAATGGTGGCGATGGTGGTGTCCGGGTCGTCCGGGAGCACCAGGTCCACCGGGTTCTGCAGCTGGTAGAGGTCGCCTCGCGGCGGGAACTGGGTCAGCTTCCCGACCAGCATCGCCGGGTCCTTCGTGGTCAGCACCAGCGGCTCGTAGGCCTTGCTGGACCGGATCCCGGCCCGGCGCAGCAGGTCGTCGGGCTGGTCGATCGTCATCGTGAAGCTCAGCACCATGATCTGCTCGTACCGCGGCGGGAAGCGCTGCGTCAGCTTCAGCAGGCTCTTCGCGTCGACGTCGATGTCGTTCTGCTCGATCGTGATCGTGCCGCCCTGGTTCACTCCGTCACCGCCGGGAAGCTCGGCGGAGACGCGGTGCCCGACCACCCGCAGCCGCACCGAGTTGATCGGATCGTCGGGGTTCACGTCGACCCGGACCTTGATCCCGCCCCGGAAGTCCACGCTGACCAGCGCGGTCCTGATCTGCAGCGGGGTGTTGATCGCGAGGCAGCTGCACGGGATCTCCGCGCCGATCGGCGGCAGCCCGGTCTGTTCCGGCGAGGCCTGCGCGGCCTGCCCGCCCAGCAGGCCACCGGCCGCGACGCCGCCGACCCCCAGCGCCGCGGCCGCGGCCCCCTTCAGGAAATCCCGCCGGCCCGAGCCGGACTGGGGTTCCTCGTCATCGTTCGGAGCAGGCATCGTCAACCTCCGCAGTCTGATGTCGAAAGAGTCCGCTCACTTGAATTTAAGATAGTTCCCCGAGCGACGACAGGGCGTCCGGAAGGATCGACACGGACGTGTCGGCGGGTGATGACCCACCGCCGCCGAGACCTGTGAAAGCTCGACCTGTCGGGTAACCGGGCCCACGCGATCGGGTCATGCCCGCCCCAGCACCGGCGAGCGCGGTCACCGCCCCCGGGGCGCCGGGTGTGACACCCGGCACCCGCCTCGCCGCCCACCCTGCCGCACCGAGGAGGCAAAAGCGACATACGGGACGATTCGCGGTGTATCGCGAGGCCGAGAGTCCTTTGTGGAACTTGTGGCGTGTGGGGTGTGTGTTGTTCATGGGGCTCGTGGTGACGGTGGGCTTCGCGCGGCGGCCCAGCATCGTGGGGGGGGGCGGGGGGGGCGGGTCCGGGAGAGGGGGGTAAAGGGGGGAGCGGCCCACGACGACACACAACAGCTCATCACGA
This sequence comes from Amycolatopsis sp. NPDC059027, assembly GCF_042739735.1. Classification (NCBI taxonomy): domain Bacteria; kingdom Bacillati; phylum Actinomycetota; class Actinomycetes; order Pseudonocardiales; family Pseudonocardiaceae; genus Amycolatopsis; species Amycolatopsis sp. NPDC059027. Next base: position 82,557 of record NZ_JBHYIK010000024.1, read on the forward strand.
ATAGCCCAGAACGCAAA
>NZ_JBHYIK010000024.1:82583-119028 GCF_042739735.1 Amycolatopsis sp. NPDC059027
TGGGGGGGGGGGGGGTGGGGGGGGGGCGGGGGGGGGCGCCCTCTCTGGTGCCCCTCGGAGCGTGCCACTATTTTGCGCGCGCCCAGCGGTGCGCCCCCGACACAAGGACCGTGGCGGATCGACGGATCCAGGCTCGGGGCCGTGAAGGACGCCTCCACAGCACCGAAAGCACTGAAGCGTCCTACGGCTCAGTGTCTTGCCACCATGGTCACCACGCCGTCCGGTGTTCCGGTGACGGTCAGCCGGACGCGGGTCCGGCCGGTCAGCCCGTCGCCGACCGTGGGGAACCGGGCTTCCAGCTCGTCGGCGGAGGTCGCCTGTTCTGCGAGCGTCGCGGGATGGTCGAGACCGCGCACCGCCTCCAGCGCGGCGTCCACGACAGGCCGGATCCCGGCGGCCCGGCAGGCGAACCGCGCGGGCCGCGCCCCGGCCGCATGGGTCAGGTGCACTTCGACGGCTTCATTCTGGTACGCGGCGGAGACGAATTCCTGCACGTCGCCGTCGGCCAGTGTCAGCGGCGCCTCGAAGATCAGCTCGTATTCCGGCAGTTCCAGGACCGCCCGCACGATCCCGAACCGGCTGAGACGGTGCCCCTGGAGGTACAGGCGCGCGCCCTTGCGGCGGACCAGCTCGTCGAGGCCGTCGAGGTTCGCGCGCATGCGGCCGGAGAGGCACAGCAGGATCGCGGCCCTGCCGCTCACCCCGGCGAACAGCGGCAGGTCCTGCCTGCCGCGCAACAGCTCGAGGTAGTCGAAGACCTGAGTGAGCGTGCCGTGCCTGCCCGCCTGGCTGAGCTCCCGCACGCGCTCCGCGAACCGCTCCGTACCGCCGGGGTCGACGGCCGGGGGCATCCGCGCCGGGACCTCGGAACCGTCACCGCTCTTCCTGCGCAGCCAAGCCATGCGCCGCACGCTAGCCCGACGGCCCGGGACCCCTCCGCGCCCGCCGTCGAGTCCTTTGTGGACACTCGATGCGCTGGGTTGCGAAGGACTCCTTCACGGCGCTGAACGCCGGTAAGGAGTCCTTCACGGCATCCGCGGCACGGGCCATGTTCAGGGGGTGGGCGCGCCCGAGCGCACCGCTTCGTCGAGAAAAGCGGTCACTTCGCGATAGACGGCGTCCCGGTCGATCTCGTTGAGGATGTTGTGGCGATCGGCGGGGAAGATCCTCGCGCGGGCGTCGGGCAGCCGCTGAGCGGCGAGTTCCGCGCCCTGTGCGGGGGCGAGGTCGTCGGCTTCACCGTGCAGCAGCAACACCGGCAGGGACAACGTCCCGGCGGCAAGGACGGCCGCCACCCGTTGCGCGGCTTCGCCCAGCGCCGCCAGCGTCTCGTGCCGGAGACCGCCCTGCCAGGTCAGCGGATCGGTGCGGATCTGCTCGACCACGGCCTCGTTGCGGTTGAGTTCGCTGGGATCCTTCCGGAGGTCCAGCGGGTCGATTCCGCTCGCGAGCAGCGCCACCAGCCCGTTCTCGCTGCCGGGGACCGGCACCAGCGAGGACCCCGCGAGCACGAGGGCCGCCGGGTGCGTCCCGGCGGGCAGCAGCCGCTCGGCGACCAGCAGAGTGGCGACGGTCGAACCGAGCGAATGCCCGGCGAGCACCAGTGGCAGGCCCGGATGTGCGGCAGCGGCGAGACCGACGAGGGTGCCCGCGTCGTCGAGCAGGTCGTCGATCCGGTCGACGCGCACCCGCTCGCCTTCGCTGCGGCCGTGTCCCGCGTGGTCGGCGGCCCAGACGGCGTAACCCGCCGCGCCGAGCGCCGACGCGAAGACCTCGTAGGAGCCCACATGCTCGCCGAGCCCGTGGAAGAACACCACCACCGCCTTGGGCCGCTCCGGCACCCACTGTCGATAGTGGACAGTTCCGCGCGCTCCCGGGAACTCCGTCATCGTGCCTCCTTCTCCCCCACGCTAACGTCTCGCCGTCGTCAGTGGCGACTGTCCCAGATCGCGGGCCGCCCGGCGAGACACCGGCGCTACGGCGTCTCGAACGGCCGATGGTCCGGGGCGCATCGGGCATCGGGGGCCGGGAGTTCCAGGGCGAGCAGATACCGCTCGCGCAGCCGGTCGGTGCAGGCACTGCCGAGCGGGTTGTGCCCGTGCCCGTCGACGACGAGCAGCCGGGCGTTGCCCAGTTGGCGACGGGCGTCGTGGGCGAAAGCCACCGACGTGACCGGGTCGTACCGGTTGTTGATCAGCAGCGCGGGCGTCCGGGACCGCAGCGTCCACGGTCCCCGATACCGCTGGGGATAGCCGCCCGGCGGCGCCGCCCAGGACGCGCAGGCCTGCAGCGAGTACAGCCAGTGCCTGCCGTAGTCCGGCGCGTACGCGTCGAACGCGCGGGCCAGCGCGGGCCACGCTCCCGGCACCGGCGGGAAAGCGTTGTCCGCACAGGAGATCGCCGTGAAGGAGTCCAGGAAGTCCAGCCGGAAACCGGTGACGCGGTAGATCTCCCGCAGTGGCGCGGGATCGCCGTCCGGCCCGCGTTCCAGTCCGGCGATCAGCTCGGCCAGCGCGGGCCAGCCTTCCCGGGTGTCGTAGAGCAGCTGCGCGTGCACCGGGACGACGTCGGCGTACCGCAGTTCCAGCGCTTCCTTGCCCCGTCCCACGGTGATGGGCCCCCGCCGCAGTCTGTCCAGCACGGCGGTGTCGCGGGCGAGGGTGTCCCCGGCGACCGGGCACCGCGCCGCACCGGCCTCGGTGCACAATCGCGCGAATTCACTCAGCACCTCCACGGTGCCCGCCGAACGCCGCCACAACGTCTCGAGCGTGCGATTGGTGTAGCCGTCCGGGTCGATCATCGCGTTGAGCTGCAGCGCGCGGACGCGGTCGCCGAACAACGCGCCGTAGACCTCGCCGAGGTAGCTGGCGTACGAGCCGCCGCTGAAGGTCATCTCCCGATCTCCGACGGCCCGGCGCAGCAGGTCGAGGTCCTTCGCGGCGTCCGCCGTGGTGAGGTGCCCGACGAGTTCCGCGTCGTGCTCGGCGCAGCCCCGCGCGTGGGCCCTGCTGGTGCGTTCGGCCAGCCGTTCCTCGGCCGGGTTCGCCGGGGGCAGCGCGGTGCCTTCCCAGAACCGGTTCTGCTCGGCGGCCGAAGCGAAACACCGGACCTGACGGCTGCGGCCGATCCCGCGCTGGTCGAAGGTCACCACGTCGAACCGGCGCGCGAGCTCGCCGTCGGCGAGGGTGCCGCGCTTGGCCGCGTCGAGTCCCGAACCACCGGGCCCGCCCACCGCGGTGAACAACGTGCCGATCCGCCGCGCGGGATCGGCGGCCGGTTGCCGGAGCACCGCCAGCGGCAGCCGTTTCCCGTGCGGACGCGCGTAGTCGAGCGGTACCTCGGCGACAGCGCACTGGTACCGCTCGAGCCCCGGCTCGCGGCACGGGCTCCAGGCGAGCACCGGGGTGCCGGCCGCGTCGGCCTGCCGGGCGGGCGCGGACGGCGCCTCGGCCGAGGCCGCGGGCGCCGCGGTACCGAGCAGCAACAGCACCAGTACGCCGGTCAGGGTCTTCCGGAATCCGTCCACCGCTGGATGATGGCAACGCCGCCGCGCCGCCGTCGTCCGTCGAAGGGAGGACGGCCGGTCACCCGGAAGTCGTCCCGCGCCTGAGGATCGGCTGTGAATCTCCCGTGCCGAGCACTTTCGGCCGGGTGTCCGCGTTGTCCGGATAGCGGCAGCACGCAGAGCTGCCGTGGACACGGTGCCGACGGGAGTGGACGACCATGGGTTTTCTCGGAACGTTGCTCGGGTTCGTGGTGACGCTGTTCATCATCGTGCTGATCGGGCGGATGGTGCTGGACTGGGCGGGCGCGGTGGTGGACAGCCCGCCATGGGTGCGGCGCGCGCGGCGGCTGGCGCACGCGGCGACCGAGCCGGTGATCGCACCGGTCCGGCGGGTCGCGCGGCCGGTCCGGTTCGGCGGGATCTCGCTCGACCTGGCCTTCACCCTCGTGTTCGTCGCCGCGGTGATCGTGCGCGGGATCCTGTTCAGCCTGTGACCCGCGCGACCCCTTCCCGGCAAACGGGTGAACCCGCCCAGGAACGGCGCCTTTTCCCGTCACGAAGACCCCCCGGCGTGGTCTCGCCTGTGCCCGCTCCGCACGTCCCCGCGGAGCGGGAGCCCGGACCGGGCGGTGTGTGCCGCTGACCCCCTCCCCCCGCGACACGCACCGCCCACCCACGGCGTCCGTCCACAGAGGACCGTCGACGCGGAATCCTCGCTCACCGCGGGAGAGTGCGGGCCCAGTGCCGGTGCAGATGCGGGGTGAGGTCGTCCGGGCGTTCGTCGGGGAAGAAGAGTTTCGCACCCTCGACCTCGATCACCTCCTGGGCGCCCGGGATGACGTCCCGCAGCCAGTAGGCCCAGCGCGTCTCGAAGTTCTCGTCGCCGGTGCCCCAGACGATCAGCGTCGGCACCCGGAGGTTCTTCAACTCCGGCTCGATGGCGACCAGATCGTCGGCCTTGAGGGAGGTCAGCAGCCGCTCGAAGCCGCGAGCGGCCTCGGTGGTGCCGAACACCGGCGTGACGTAGTCGCGGAAAACCGCGTCGTCGACCTGGTCCGGATGTTCGTATCCGGCGCCGTAGGTTCCCGCCCTGGCCAGTCCGGGATTCGCGACGAGCGGCCCGGCGAGCGAGGCGAGCCTTCCCCGCTTGGCGAGTTCGACCGTGGGCCGGAACGCCTCGGGCGGCAGGTTGTCGTGGGTGTCGCAGTTGGTGAGGGTGAGGGTGCGCAGCCGCGCGGGATGATCGACGGCGAAGACCTGGGCGACGGCGCCACCGGTGTCGTTGGCGACCAGGTCGACCTCGGCGAGTTCCAGCGCCGCACAGAACTCCTCGACCAGTTCGGCGAGTCCCCGCAGGGACAGGTCGCGATCCGCGTGCACCGGTGAATGGCCGTGTCCTGGCAGGTCGAACGCGACGCACCGGCGCTGCCCGGCCGAGGCGGCGACGACGTGCCGCCACAGCCGGGCGTTCGTGCCGACGCCGTGCACGAACAGCGCGGCGGGGCCGGTGCCGACGTCGAGATAGCTGACTTCGCCGAAGCGGGTCGACACGCGGTGGCGGTGAGCTTCGAGCTCGCGCACGTCCATGGTTAAGGTCCTCCCAGAAGTCCATACCGACTGTCGGTCTAGTTATTCCAGACCGACAGTCGGTATGTCAATCGTGATGGAGGCGTCGGCACGTGAACAAGAAGGCGGAACGCGGTCAGGCGACCCGGGAGCACCTGGTGGCGGTGGCCACCCGGCTGTTCACCGAACGCGGCTACGAAGGGACCTCGATCGAGGCCGTGCTGCAGGATTCCGGAGTCAGCCGCGGCGCGCTCTACCACCACTTCGGCGGCAAGGACGCGCTGTTCGCCGCCGTGCTCGACACCGTCTACGACCACACCGGCGAAAGCATGGCCGCCGCGACGCGCGACGCGCCGGACCCGGTGTCGGCACTCCGCGCGGGCTGCCGCGCCTGGATCCGGCTCACCGCCGACCCGGCGGTGCATCGCATCGTGCTCATCGACGCGCCCTCGGTGCTCGGCTGGCAGCGCTGGCGGGAACTCGACGAACGCCGCGTGCTCCGCCAGGTCAAGGTCGCGCTCACGGCGGCCGCGGACACGGCACACCTCGCCCCGGGCCACGTGGTGTTCTTCGCGCACGCGCTGCTGGCGAGCATGAACGAAATCGCCATGCTCATCGCCCGCGCCGACGACCCGGCCGCCGCGGCGGCCGAAGCCGACACCGCCGTCGACGAACTGCTCCACCGCATCCTCGATGCTCCGGCCGCTCCCCCGCGCTGACGGCTACGATTCCGGGACGGCGAGTCGGCGGTGAGGGGAGGTAAGCGGTGGCGGACAAGGCAGAGCAGGGCGTCACCGTGCGATCGGTCGAGCGGTCGCTGGACATCCTCGAGATCCTGGCCGCCGCGCCGGACAGCTTGAGCCTGACCGAACTCAGTGCGCGATCGGCATTGCCCGCCCCGACAATCCTCCGGCTGCTGCGCACCCTGCAGGGGCGTGGTTACGTGCGTCAGGCCGGTCCCCGCCGGTACGTGCTCGGGTCACGGGCCCGGCGGCTGGCGTCGGCGGGCACCCGGGCCGCCGGGCGCACCGCGGAGGAGTTCCTGCGCGAACTCGTGGCGCTCTCCGGTGAGACGGCCAAGCTCACCGTGCTGGACGGCGACGACGTGCTGTGCGTGGCCTCGGTGCCGTCGCCGCATCCGGTGCGGATGTTCACCGAGGCCGGTGCGCGGATGATGCCGCACTGCACCTCGGCGGGCAAGGCGATGCTGGCCCAGCTGCCCCCGTCCGAGGCCCGCGAGCTGCTGACCAGAACGGGACTGCCCGCCGTCACGACGGCGACGATCACCGACCTCGAGAAGATGCTGGCCCTGCTCGGCGAAGTCCGCTCACAGGGATACGCGCTCGACGACGGCGAACGCGCCGACGACGTCTGCTGTGTCGCGGTCCCGGTGGCCTCGACCGCGGGACCGGCCGCGCTGTCGGTGTCCGGGCCGTCCTCGCGGATGCCGGTCACCACCCGCCGGAAGCTGGTGACCGGCATGCGGGACATCGCGGAGCGCTTCGCCGCCGCGCTCGACCCGGCGGAGACCGTGCGACAGTCGGGCTGACCCGCTCAACCGCCGACCACCATCCAGCCGAGCACCGTCGACTGCGCCACGACGAGCAGCGACAGCAGTGCCAGGAGAATCAGGCTCCACAAGGCGACCTTGCGCAGCAGATCACCTTCCCTGCCGGGCAGTCCCACCGCGGTGGCCGCGATCGCCAGGTTCTGCGGCGCGATGACCTTCCCCAGCACCCCGCCGGTGCTGTTCGCCGCGGCCAGCAGCATCGGCGAGATCCCGGTCCGCACGCCCGCCGCGTACTGCAGCGCCCCGAACAACGAGTTCGCCCCGGTGTCCGAACCGGTCACGGCGACCCCGACGTAGCCGAGCGGCGCCGACAGCAGCGCGAACGCGGCGCCGGTGGCCGCGAGGAGATAGCCCAGCGTGGTCGCCATCCCGGACAGGTTCATCAGGTACCCCAACGCGAGGACACAGCTGATGGTGACCGCGGCCCAGCGGATCTGGACGAGCGTGCGCCCGTAACACCGCACCGCGCGGCGCGGCCCGACCCGCAGGATCGCCATGGTGAGCAGTCCGGTCAGCAGCAGCATCGTGCCCGGTGCGGTCATCCAGCCGAAGTCGAACCGCGTCGCGCCGACGACCGCACCGCGACTGTCCACAATGTGCAGACCGGGCCAGGCGAAGGACGTGCCGAGATCCTTCGCCCATCGGTGCACCGGCCCCGGCAACTCGACCAACGCGAACAGAACGGTGAGCAGAGCGTATGGGCTGAAGGCGCGCAAGACGTCCGGGAACGCATCCTTTTCGAGCGGCGCCTCTGCGCACGAAGCGCCGTCGATGGCGAGCGGCCGCCGCGGCGACCACAGCCGCAGCACGACGATGACACACAGCGCGGACAGGACCGCGGCGATCAGGTCGGTCAGTGCGTAGGTGAAGAAGTTCGAGCACAGGAACTGGCCGACGGCGAACCCGGTGCCCGCGGCGAGCGCCGCCGGCCACACCTCGCGCAGGCCCCGTTTGCCGTCCACCATCACGAGCAGCACGAAGGGAACCAGGAACGCCACCCACGGAGACTGCCGCCCGACCATCGCGCCGACGTCGTGCACCGGCAGCGAGGTCACCTTGGCCAGCGCGGTGATCGGGTTGCCGACCGAACCGTACGCCGCGGGCGCGGCGTTGGCGAACAGAGCGACCACGGCCGCCTTCATCGGCGTGAAACCCAGTGCTATCAACATGATGCTGGTGACGGCGACGGGGGTGCCGAACCCGGACAGCGACTCGATCAGCGCGCCGAACGTGTAGGCGATCAGGATCGCCTGGATCCGGAAGTCCGCCGAAATCCGGGCGAACGCCCGGCCGACGATCGCGAAGTGCCCGGATTCCTGCTGCAGTTTGTTGATCCACACCGCGTTCAGGATGATCCAGACGATCGGGAACAGCCCGAAGGCCAGGCCCTCTCCCGCCGCCGCGATGGCCGGGACGACCGGCATGCGGTAGCAGACGACCGCGACGACGAGCGCGGCGGCCAGTCCGGCCAACGCGGCCCAATGGGATTTCAGCCGGAAGATTCCGAGCAACAGCAACAGAATGGCGAGCGGGATCGCGGCGACCAGCGCGGACAGCGGCAGCGAGCCCAGCGGATCGATGATTTGCCGATACATGGGTCCTCCGGCACGGGGAGGCTGCACAGCGGTGCTCAGCGGGTACCGGCGCGTCGGTGCAGCCTTGGACCGTGTGACGCCGGTACCGGATGTGTCCGATGAGGACGGTCGGAATCTTCAGGAGTGCGCCAGGAATTCCAGTGCTTCGGTCACTCCGCCGGGCTTGCCCGGTATCCCGGCGAGCCGGAGGCCCATTTCGACGCCGCCGAGCGTGCCGGCCAGCATCAGATCGTTGAAGTGGCCCAGATGCCCGATCCGGAACACGCGCCCGGCGACCTTGCCGAGCCCCGCGCCGAGTGACATGTCGAACCGCTCCAGGATCACGCGGCGCAAATCGGCTTCGTCGTGGCCTTCGGGCAGCAGGACGGCGGTGAGCGAGTTCGAGTACTCGCGCTCGTCCTGGCACAGCAGCTCGAGACCCCAGGTGCGCACCGCGCGGCGGGTGGCTTCAGCGTGCCGGGCATGCCGGGCGAACACCGCCGCCAATCCCTCCTCCGCCAGCATGCGCAGCGATTCGCGGAGCCCGTAGAGCAGGTTTGTCGCCGGTGTGTAAGGAAAGTAGCCGCGTTCGTTGGCCAGAAGGATCGGCTCCCAGTCCCAATAGGACCGAGCGAGCCGCGCGGTCCGGGAAGCAAGGAGGGCGTTGGCGCTGACGGCGTTGAAGCCGAGACCCGGCGGCAGCATCAGGCCCTTCTGCGATCCGGTCACCGTGACGTCGACGCGCCATTCGTCGTGGCGGTAGTCGATCGAGCCGAGCGAGGACACCGTGTCGACCAGCAGGAGCGCGGGATGGCCCGCGTCGTCGAGCGCGGCACGTACCTCCGGGATCCTGGTCGTCACCCCGGTCGAGGTTTCGTTGTGCACCACCATGACGGCCTTGATCGCATGCGTCCGGTCCGCGCGCAGCCGCTCGGCCAGCGCCTCGGGGTCGACGCCGTGCCGCCAGTCCCCGGCCACGAAGTCGACCTCCAGGCCGAGCTTCCCGGCCAGTTCGGACCACAGCGTCGCGAAATGGCCGGTTTCCCAGCAGAGCACCCGATCGCCCGGCGAGAGCGTGTTGACGAGCGCGGCCTCCCAGGCCCCGGTGCCGGAGGACGGATAGATCACGACCGGCCCGGAGCAGCCGAAGACCGGTTTGACCGCCTCCAGCACCTCGGTGGTCAGCGCGGCGAACTCGGGACCGCGGTGATCGATGGTCGGGGCCGCGATCGCACGCAGCACGCGGTCGGGGACGTTGGTGGGTCCGGGGATCTGCAGGAAGTGCTGCCCGGTGTGGGGTGCCAACCCGGCCTCCAGTTTTCACTAGATGAAACTTTCATATCACACCGTGAAAGACTGAACCTCGAAGCGGCGCCCTGTCAAGCCTTGCTCCCGAGACGTTGACGCCAGGCCGGGCCGGGATTACGTTCAGCGGCAGTCGTTCTATGAAACTTTGTTTTCATACAGTGAAATTTCTGGAGGTTCGATGGGGCACCAGCCGGAAACCGACGCGACACCGCTGTCCCGGGACCTCGCCGCCGCGCTCGGCCGGGACCTGTCCGGCGAGGTGCGTGTCGACGCCTACACCCGGAGCCTCTACGCCGGGGACGCGAGCATGTACGCCATCGAACCGGCGGCCGTGACCTTTCCCCGCGACGACGGCGACGTGCAGGCGGTCGTCACCGCGGCCGCCGAGTTCGACGTGCCGGTACTCGCCCGGGGGGCGGGCACGAGCCTCGCCGGGCAGACGGTCGGCCCCGGCGTCGTCATGGATTTCTCCCGGCACATGAACCGGATCCTCGACGTCGACCTCGAATCCCGGACCGCGGTGGTGCAGCCGGGCGTGGTGCAGGACGACCTCAACCGCGCCGCCGCGGGGGTCGGCCTGATGTTCGGGCCGGACACCTCGACCAGCAACCGCGCCACGCTCGGCGGCATGATCGGCAACAACTCCGCCGGCAGCGGTTCGATGCGGTACGGCATGACCATCGACCACGTACAGGCGCTGGACACCGTGCTGTCGGACGCCTCTCGCGCACGATTGCTGCCGGTGACCGAGGCCGAACGCGCACTGCGCGCCCGCGGCGATTCCCTCGAAGCACGGCTTTACCGCGAACTCCCGGATCTCGTGACCGGGCACGCCGGCGCGATCGCCAAGCACTACCCGAAATTCTGGCGCCGCGCGGGTGGCTACCGGCTGGATCGCTTGCTGGACAAGCCTTTCGACCTCGCGAAGTTCGTGGTCGGTTCCGAGGGCACGCTGCTGACGGTGACCGAGGCGCTGGTCGGGCTGGTCCCCAAACCGGCGAACCGCGTGATCGCCGTCGGGCATTTCGCCGACGTCGCCGGGGCCATCGCCGCCACCGAGGACGCGCTCGCCTGTGAACCACACCAGGTCGAGCTCATGGACAGCACGATCCTCGAACTCTCCCGGCAGCGCGTGGAATATCGCGCACTCGGCACGATGCTCGAAGGGGAGCCCGCCGCTCTGCTCTTCGTCACCTTCCACGGCGACACCGAGGCCGAGGCTCTCGCGGGCATGGACAGGCTGACCGCGTTGTGGCGGCGGCACGGCCACGGCTATCACGTGCTGCGCGCGGTGGACCCCGGGGTACAGGCCGAGGTGCTCAAGGTGCGCAAGGCGGGGCTGGGCATGCTGATGGCGGCCAGCGTCGGCGCGCGGCGGCCGCTGGCGTTCGTCGAGGACACCGCCGTGGATCCGGCAGTCCTGCCCGAGTACGTCAAGCGATTCCGCGGTGTCCTCGACCGGCACGGCCTCACCGCCGGGCTCTACGGCCATTGTTCGGTGGGCTGCCTGCACATCCGGCCGTTCCTGGATCTCACCCAACCGGGCCAAGTGGCGACGATGCGGGCGGTGGCCGAGGAGATCCGCGATCTCGTCGCCGAATACGGCGGCGCGAACTCCAGTGAGCACGGCGATGGCCTGGCCCGCAGCGAGTTCAACCGGTCGATCTTCGGCGACGAGCTGTACGAGGCGATGCGGACGGTGAAGCGTCTCTTCGACCCGGCAGGCCGGATGAACCCGGGCAAGATCGTCGACGCCCCGCCGATGACCGCGCACCTGCGTGACGTCGCCCTGCCCGCCGCGCGGCCGATCCGGACGCGGCTGGACTTCGAGGTCGTCGGCGGCATGCGCGGCGCCGCCGACCGCTGCATGAACATCGGGCAGTGCCGCAAGACCACCACCGGCGTGATGTGTCCGTCCTATATGGCCACTCGTGAGGAGGAGCACTCCACCCGGGGCCGCGCCAACGCGCTCGTCAAGGCACTGTCCACACCGGACCCGCATGCCGCGCTCGGCGACGAACGCCTGCACGAGATCCTCGACCTGTGCCTGGAATGCAAGGCCTGCAAGAGTGAATGCCCGCTCGGGGTCGACATGGCGTCGTTGAAGAGCGAGTTTCTCGCGCACTACCAGAGCATCCACGGGATTCCCTTGCGTGCCAAGCTGTTCGCCGGGATCCGCGGGCTGAACCGGCTGGGTGCCGCCTTCGCGCCGGTGTCCAACCTGCCCGGCCGGTTCGGCCCCGCACGCGGGCTGGCCGAGCGATACCTCGGCGTCACACGGCATCGCCCGCTTCCGCGCTTCGCACGACAGACGCTCATCCGCTGGCATCGCGGCCGCCGCGCGGCCTCGAACCCGGCACCGCGCGGCGAGGTCGTCTTCCTCGCCGACTCGTTCACCACCTTCACCGAACCGGCGATCGGACGGGCGGCCATCGAACTGCTGGAGCTGGCCGGCTGGTCCGTGCGCCTGCACAACTCCGGCTGCTGCGGGCGGGCGAGCATCTCGAAGGGGCTGCTCGATCAGGCGACCGGCCTGGCCGCGAAGATGACCGCCGACCTCGCCCCGCACGTCCGGCGGGGCGCGCGGATCGTCGGCTGCGAACCGTCGTGTGTGCTGAGCCTCAAGGAAGAACACCTGTCGCTGCAACCGGACAACGCCGATGCCAGGCTCGTCGCCGAGCACACCGCCCTCGTCGAAGACCTTCTGCTGGAAGCCATCGACGACGGTGGCCTGCGGCTGCGGGAGGATTCGCCGGTTTCGGGGCGGCGCATCGTGTTCCACGGTCATTGTCACCAGAAGGCGTTGGTGGGCACCGGCACCACCGTCGGGCTGCTGCGGCGCATCCCCGGCGCGGAGGTCGTCGAACTCGACGCCGGGTGCTGCGGGATGGCGGGCTCCTTCGGCTTCGAAGCCGAGCACTACGACCTGTCGATGCGGGTCGGCGGACTGCGGTTGTTCCCGGCGGTGAACGCGGAACCGGCGGGAACGCTCGTGGCCGCCACCGGGGTTTCGTGCCGTCAGCAGATCGCGCAGGGTACCCGGCGGCAGGCCGTGCATCCCCTCGAACTGGTCCGCCAGGCCGTGGCGCCGAGCTGAAAATCGGGGGCGTTCCGGCGGCCCGGTCACTACACTCCGCGACCATGGGCCATCTGGAGGCAGCGCACGTCGAGTACATCCTGCCGGACGGGCGGACGTTGCTCGACGACGTCTCGTTCCGGGTCTCCGACGGGGCGGTCGTCGCGCTCGTCGGGCCCAACGGCGCCGGGAAAACCACGTTGCTGCGGCTGTTGTCCGGCGAACTGCAGCCCCACGCCGGGTCGGTGACCGTCTCCGGCGGGCTCGGCGTGATGGCCCAGTTCGTCGGCTCGGTGCGCGACGAACGCACCGTCCGCGACCTCCTGGTTTCGGTGGCACCCCAACGGATCCGGGACGCCGCGGCCGCGGTGGACGCCGCCGAGGAACTGATCATGACCGTCGACGACGAAGCCGCGCAAATGAAGTACGCGCAGGCACTGGCCGACTGGGCCGAAGCACGCGGCTACGAATCCGAGACGCTGTGGGACGTCTGCACTACCGCCGCGCTCGGCGTGCCCTACGAGAAAGCCCAATGGCGCCTCGTCCGGACGCTCAGTGGTGGCGAACAGAAACGCCTGGTCCTCGAAGCGCTGCTCCGCGGCCCCGATGAAGTCCTGCTGCTCGACGAGCCGGACAACTACCTCGACGTCCCGGGCAAGCGCTGGCTCGAAGACCGGCTTCGCGAGACGCGCAAGACCGTGTTCTTCGTCTCCCACGACCGGGAACTGCTCGCCCGAGCCGCGGAGAAGATCGTCAGCGTCGAACCCGGCCCCGCGGGCAGCGACGCCTGGATGCACGGCGGCGGGTTCGGCACCTACCACGAGGCACGCAAGGAACGCTTCGCCCGCTACGAAGAACTCCGGCGACGCTGGGACGAGAAACACGCCCAGCTCAAACGCCTCGTACTGGACATGCAGCAGTACGCCGCGCGCAGCGACGAAATGGCCTCACGCTACAAGGCCGCCAAGACCCGCCTCCGGAAGTTCGAGGAAGCGGGCCCGCCGCTGGAACCACCGCGGCCGCAGGACATCCGGATGCGGCTGCGCGGCGGCCGCACCGGCGTCCGCGCCGTCACCTGCGAACACCTCGAACTCACCGGGCTGATGAAACCGTTCTCGCTGGAGATCTTCTTCGGCGAACGGGTCGCGGTGCTCGGTTCCAACGGCTCGGGCAAATCGCATTTCCTCCGGCTGCTGGCGGGCGAGGACGTCGCCTGCACCGGCGTGTGGAAGACCGGCGCCCGGGTCGTCCCCGGGCACTTCGCCCAGACCCACGCCCACCCGGAGCTGACCGGGCGGACGCTGGCCGACATCCTCTGGACCGAACACGCCAAGGACCGCGGAGCCGCGATGGCCGTCCTACGCCGCTACGAGCTGGAACGGCAAGGCGACCAGGTCTTCGACAAGCTGTCCGGCGGCCAGCAGGCGCGGTTCCAGATCCTCCAGCTCGAACTCGCGGGCACCACGGCGCTCCTGCTGGACGAGCCGACCGACAACCTCGACCTCGAATCCGCCGAAGCCCTGCAGGACAGCCTCGAAACCTACGAAGGCACCGTCCTCGCCGTCACCCACGACCGCTGGTTCGCCAAGTCGTTCGACCGCTACCTCGTCTTCGGCTCCGACGGCGTCGTCCGCGAAACCCCGGAGCCGGTCTGGGACGAAGGCCGCGTCGCCCGCGCCCGCTGAAGCGCACCGCCATGGTCCGTGAATGCCACATTGAGGGAATCAGAGTCCCTCAAGGAGGTTTTCTCGCTAAGGGTTCTGGGGCCGTGTGTGCCGCCGGAGGTGTTGGAGGACGTCTTCGGTGCGCTGGTTTGGGGTGCGACAAGGGCGTCCCTGGGCGCGGTGGACGCACCCAGGGCGTCCCTCGGACTTCCCCGCGCTCGCCGACTCCGTTCGCCCGATGTCGCGAACGCTCCGTTGCCGACGATGAACGTCCCGAACGGCGCGTTCGCGACACGCGCCCCGGACCCCGCCGCATGCCGTGAAGGACCCCTTCACCGCACCACCAAGCCCCCGGGAAAGCACCCACCAGCAAAACCACACCCCCGCACCTACCGAGAAACCCCAATGCGGCATTCACGGACTGGGCATCACGGACCCGAGTCGCCGGAGACCTTGACGGCGTCGGTCACGAAAACGAGGGTCTCGTTGGGCTTGATGCCCTGGCCGCCCTCGCCGTAGCCGAGGTCGGGCGGGATGATCAGCAGGCGCCGCGCGCCCTGCTGGATGCCGACGAGGCCCTGGTCCCAGCCCTGGATCACCTTGCCGGCGCCCAGCGGCAGCGGGAACGTCTTGCCGCGGTCGAAGGAGCTGTCCAGCTTCTGCTTGTCCGACCAGGTGACCAGCGTGTAGTTCATCTCCAGCTGCTGGCCGGGCTTCGCGCCCTCACCGGTGCCGGGCGAGAGGTCCTTGGTGATGAGCTTCTTCGGCGGAGTGCAGTTGTCCGGGATGGTGATCGTCGGCGCTTCGCCGAACTTCCCGGTGGTCTTGATGTCGTCCGCGGTGCACTCGCGGGACGCGGCGGCCGGGGTGTCCTTCTGGCCGCACGCGGTCAGTGCGAGGGTGGCCGTGGCCAGCACGGCGCCCATCGCGGCGATCTTGCCGATTTTCTGCATGCCGCGCACCTTAGCCAAGCACGGACAGTGCCGGAACCGTCGATCCACTGGAGATCACGCCGAGCCGCCGGGTCGCCCGGGTGAGCGCGACGTAGAGGTCGTTGAGGCCGCGCGGCGAGTCCGCGACGATCTCGTCCGGGGCGAGCAGCAGCACGGCGTCGAACTCCAAGCCCTTCGCCCGCTCGACCGTGAGCACGCTCACCCGGTCGCCGGTATCGGCGAGCAGCCCGCGGACGTCGTCGAGCCGCGAGGCCGGGGTGAGCACCGCCACCGTCCCACCGTCCACAGCGGACAGTTCGGCGCCGACAAGCCCCGGCAGCTCGGCCTCGACGTCTGCCGGGACCACCGACCACGGCGGGATTCCGCTCTCCCGCACGGAAGACGGCGCTTCCAGGGCGGGGTCGACCTCGGCCAGCACACGCGCCGCGACGGCCATGATCTCGGCGGGCGTGCGGTAGTTCACGGTGAGTTGTTCGAGGCGCCAGCGATCCGCGACGTACGGCGAGAGCACCTCGTCCCAGGTGCGCGCGCCGCCGGCGGCGCCGGTCTGCGCGACGTCGCCGACGAGCGTCATCGAGCGGTTGGGCGAGCGGCGCATGAGCAGCCGCCAGTCCATGGCGGACAGTTCCTGCGCCTCGTCGATGATGACGTGCCCGAAGGTCCAGGTCCGGTCCTGCGCGGCGCGCTGGGCGGCGGTCAGCTCGCTGCGGGCCTGCTGCCGCTCGGCGAACAGCTCGGCGTCGAGCACGTCCGACACCCGCAGCAGTTCCTCGTCGATGATTTCCTCGTCCTGTTCGAGGATGTCCAGCACGCCCTCGGCGTACGCGCGATCCTCGCGCTCACGGCGCTTGCGTTCGACACGGGCCTCGGTGTCGTCCTCGCCGAGCAGCTCGGCGAGTTCGTCCAGGAGCGGGACGTCGGCCGGAGTCCACTGGGCGTCCCGGCCGCTCTCCAGATGCGCGCGTTCCTCCGCCGTCAGCAGCTTCGACGCCGCGCTGTCGAGGCGTTCGCAGTCGGCGAACAGGTCGTCGAGCACGCCCTCCGGGGTGAGGGTCGGCCACAGCGAATCCAGTGCCGCCGCGATGTTCGCGTCCGCGGCCAGTTCCGCGCGGATGTCCTGGACGTCGCGCGCGTCGAGCAGGTCCTCCCCCAGCCTCCGCGCGGCCTGGCGGGTCAGCGCGTCGAGGACGTCGGAGACGAACAGCCGCCGCGCGAGGTTGTGCGGACGGCGCGAGCGGCGGGCCCGCGTCCGCGCGTCCACACAGGTCTTGCGGTCCAGCCGCAGCACGTCGCGCTCGTACTCGATCTCCAGCACGGGTTCCGGGACCCGCTGGCGGTCGCGGACGGCGTTGGCCAGCACGTCCGCCATGACGATCCGGCCCTTGATCTCGGTGGCCTCGCGGGACTCGGTGCCGACGGCGTCCAGCCCTGGGTAGAGCTGACCGACGGTGGCGAGCAGCACGCCGGTCTCCCCCAGCGACGGGAGGACCTGGCCGATGTAGCGCAGGAACGTGCTGTTCGGCCCGACCACGAGCACGCCGCGCGTGGTGAGCTGCTGGCGGTGCGTGTAGAGCAGGTACGCGGCGCGATGCAGGGCGACGGCGGTCTTGCCGGTGCCGGGCCCGCCCTGCACGACCATCACCCCGCCCAGCGGCGCGCGGATGATCCGGTCCTGCTCGGCCTGGATCGTGGCGACGATGTCGCTCATCTCACCCGTGCGGCGCTGTTCGAGCGCGGCCAGCAGCGCGGCCTCGCCCGCCAGGCCGAGATCCTGGCCCTGGTCGGCGGCGGTGAGGTCGAGGATCTCGTCGTCGAGGCCGGTGACCTTGCGGCTCAGCGACCGGATGTGCCTACGCCGCCGGACGCCTTCGGGAGACGCCGCGGTCGCCAGGTAGAACGGCCGCGCGACCGGCGCCCGCCAGTCGACCAGCAGCGGCTTGTAGTCGTCGTCCTCGTCGAACAGGCCGAGCCTGCCGATGTACGTCGTCTCCTCGGCGTGGCCGGGAAGGAAATCGAGCCGCCCGAAACAGAGCCCCTGCTCGACGGAACCCAGCTGCGCCAAGCGATCGGTGTACACCGTCGTCGCGACGTCGCGCTCGGTGCGGGCTTGCGGCGTGCCGCCGGTCTGGCGGAGGATCTCGTCGAGCCTGCGCTGTGCCTCGGCGCGTTCGGCGTCGAGCTTGCGGTAGAGCGTGGTGACGTAGTCCTGCTCGCGAGCGAGTTCCTCGGTACTAATGGTTCAGCTCACGAACGAACGCGGACCACACGGCGGCCGGGACGGTCAGCGCGGGCAAGGCAGGGGCCTTGGAGTCCCGGACGCCGACGGCCACCTCCCCGAACGCCACCTCGACACAGTTGGCAGAGTCGTTGCTGTAGCTGCTCTTGAACCAGTGGGGACTGGAGAAATCCTGCGACTTCATGCACCCATGATCTCACGATCTCTCAGGCAAGGCGCTTGGCGGCGGTCTCGATCAGCTTCACGGACCTGTCCGGGCCGTGCGCAAGACCGACGAGCATCTCCCATGACTGCGTGTACACCTCGATCTGTTCCGGCTCGTCCAGGAACAAGCTGGACACCTTGTTCTCCAGCAGCACCAAGCTCGCTTCGGCGTCGTACTCCAGAACCGTGAATGCCCCAACAACACCAGGATGGAGACCGGCTTCGATCGGCAAGACCTGGACCGTGATGTTCTCCTGCCCCGCGCTGTCAACCAGCCGACGCAACTGGCGTGCCTGCGCACCTGGCGCACCGAACGGCTGACTGAGCAAGCTCTCACTGAGAACAACCCTCATTTCCAAGGGTTTCGACTTCGACAGCAAGCTCTGGCGGGCCATCCGGCTGGTCACCAACACGTCAACCTCATCGGCCGAGAGCCCGTGTCCAGTGGCCTCGATGATTGCCTTGGCGTACTCCGGAGTCTGCAACAAGCCGGGAATCATCAGCGGAGCGAACTGGAACACACCGCTGGCTTCGGCTTCGAAGTCGACCCAGGTTTGCCAGTCCTGGGGCAGGTTCGGGGTGTTCATGCGCAGCCAGCCGCGTTGCTCGGCGTGCCGGGCGATGTCCATGATCTCGACGCGGCGCTTCGCGGAGACGCGGTAGAAGTCGAGGAGCTTCTCCAGATCGTCCATGTAGAAACCGATCTCGGCGTTCTCCATCCGGTTGACCTTGCTCGCCGACAGCTCGGTCTGCCTGCTCACTTCGGCCGCGCTCAGCCCGGTGGCCGCCCGCAGCCGCCGCAACAGGATCGCCATCCGCCGCGATTTCACCGACGGACCCGCCCGACGTGCCATCCCACACCTCCGTGCTCGACTGCCCTAGAGTCAACCGCGCCGCAGCCACCATTGCCAGCACTCTCACTCCATTGAGGGATTGCTGTTAAATCTGACGCACGTCAATACTTGTGGTCACCCAACCACGACGACAAGGGCGGCCATGACCAGCGACCTTTCCGGCGTTTCGATGTTCACCCTGGACGCACCGCGGCGCGAGTGGTTCGTCGGCTGCACGGACGCCCGTCTTCGGCCCGGCGTCTGCGCGGTCGAGGCCAACGATGGCGAGATCACGATCGTCGGCCCCGGCGAGGCACCCTTCACCTTCTCCCACCGCGAAATCGCCGAACTCCAGACAGCTCTCGCCGCCGCCATCACCCAGGCCGCCCAGGATCTGGCCGACTCCTGACCGCGCAGCGCCGGGGGCGCGGCGCTCGCTACCTGCTCAGCGCGACTTTGATCGCCCGGTCCGCGGCGTCGATCTCACGGTCGAACCGGTCGGCGACGTCGTCACCGAAATGCTCGCGGAACCACTCCCGGACCGGCCCCCAGCGCCAGTACTCCAACGGGTCGCCGTGGCGGTCCTTGACGCGCGGCGGGAAGCCGCCGGGGCCGACCAGATGCGCGGCGAGTTCCAGCACGTATCGTTCGCTAAGGCCGAAGCGCGTCGCCAAGTCGTCCTCGCTGACAGGGTCGTCTTCTGCGTCATGCGCGAACCCGATCACCCGCACACCCAGCTCCTCAACCTCGGCGATACCCTCTGCGAAAGCCTCGGTCCAGGACGACACCTCATCGACGGGCACAGACATGCCAGCGGACGGAGGTTCGTAGTCGAAGCTGGTTACCCCGGTAGGGGTGCGCATCCCCGCCTCGATCTCATCGTCAGTCGGGACGCGGTCAAGAAGAACCCTGAACGTGTAGGACACCCGGTCACAGCTCCCCAGCGGCAGCAGCCCAGGGAATGGCCCGAGGTTGCGTGCCGCTGACAAGGAATTCCTTGAGCCCGGCCGCCACGACACCGACGGGCAGTCCCGAACCCGGCGGGAACTCTTCGTCAGGCGAGTCGTACTCCGGCGATTCCGGATCGCCGTCCGCGAACACCACCCCGACCGAGTCCGACGTGTACGAGATGTAGGCGAAGCTCCCGTGCACACCGACGTGAAGAAGCTGACCAGTCCAGACGTCCTGCCTGATATCCGGTCCCCAGACTTTCGCGGTACCGGCTCGCGGTGACCGCAGTCGCTCCACGAGTTGGTCCGTCTCGGCGGCAGTGCTCACGACGACGTTCTCACCACCGATGTGACCGGCTGGGTCGTCGGGATAGCTGTCCCAGCTGGAGCGGAAACTCATGCGGGATCGTTTCCCTCAGCCAGGGGTCCAGGTCACGGATTCCGGCCGACGGCCCGTCCGGACGAACTCACCGACAGCGGTCAGAACCCGGTCCAACGGGAGTTCCGCACGGGGCGGCATCGGCGTGTGGTGAAGATCCCCGAGAGAGTAGTCGACGTAGTCAGGGTTCCGGCCATCGCTCGGGATCATCCCGGCGCCACCCGGCTCGTGCCAGCTGATCGCTCCGAGACCGGTGCCCCGAACCCCGACAACCAACTGCGGCCGCTGGCTGGAGGGCAACGTCGCGTCGCCGGCGACCAGGACCCACGAACTCCCCCATTCCGGATCAGACCGGCCCGCGGCCGCACGAATCACCTCGACGAGATCCATGCCTTCCGGCAAGCTCGCAGTCTCGATGGTGACCCTCTCCAGAATGTCACTCGCCAGGTCGGACACCGGCACTCCCACGGTAGGTATGGCTGAATGGTTCACCGTTCGCGGTCGAACCGTGCACGGTCAACTTGTAACCCTCCGGCAGGAATTCTTCCAGGGTCTCGTGACAACCGCCTCCGGTGCCGGGTTCCGATCCGCAGGGCGCATGGTTGATCACTACCTCGGCTTCCGTAGCTCTGGTGTCGATCATCAGCGCCGCAAGTTTGATTTCCACATGAAACCGCAGGTAGTCAGGCAAACCACGCTCACGGAGCCGGTGACCGGCCGTGTCGGCCCACGCATCGGGCCGGGAGCTGAACGAGGCCGGAATGACGCGGCCGTTGATCTTCGCGTAGCCGACCGTACGCTGCTTCCGTCCTCGCACCCGGGGCGGCAGCATCGAGACCGCCCATGCCGCGCCAACGGGATAGCGGGAGCCATCCTCGTGGCGTGCGGAGGCACCTTCACCCAAAGGCGATAACGGCGGCTGGCTGCGAAGGGGCTCGGGCATCCGGCCGAGCCCCAACTGTTCGTGGTAGCGGTCCAGCACCGCGACGGCTTCGTTCAAAGCCGCGCCAACGGCATCGGCGGCGGTCTCGACCTCAGCGAGGCGCAGGACGGCCTCACGCCCCTCCGCATCGACCGTCCCTGCCAAAGAATCTGTCAGCAGGGCCCTGGCCTCGCCCCCGTGAAGACGGGCCTCCCCCACTCGCGAATGCGCGCCCTGGAGCAGAGCGACGACGGAACGAAGCCGCTCGCCAAGCTCGCTCGTGAGCGACATCGGAAGATCAGAAGGGCAGGCCCAGGACCGGGAGGCCGATGGCGGAGTCGACGGCCAGCGCCACGAACACGATCATCAGGTACGTGTTGGAGCGGTGGAACAACGACATCGGCTTCGTCTGCTCGCCCCGGCGGACGGCGGCCTGCAGCCGGTGCGCGTAGAAGAGGAACCAGGCGCCCGCCAGCACCGCGAAAGTGCCGTACAGCCAGGACGTCACCGGGAGCAGCAGCAGCGTCCAGGCCACCATCACCCACGAGTAGATGACGATCTGGCGGGCGACGTGCTGTTCGGTCGCGACCACCGGCAGCATCGGGACACCGGCGCGTTCGTAGTCCTCGCGGTACTTCATGCCCAGCGCCCAGGTGTGCGGCGGGGTCCAGAAGAAGATGACGCCGAACATCACGAACGCGGGCCACTGCACGGTGCCGGTCACCGCGGCCCAGCCGATCACCACCGGCATACAGCCCGCGGCACCGCCCCACACGACGTTCTGTGAAGTCCGCCGCTTGAGGCCGAGGGTGTAGACGAAGATGTAGAAGAGGATCGTCGCGATCGCGAGGATCGCCGAGAGCAGGTTCACCGTGAGATACAGCACGGCGGCCGACGCGACACCGAGCACCAGCCCGAAGATCAGCGCGTTGCGCCGGGGCACCGAATCCTTGACAAGGGGACGCCGCTTCGTGCGGTTCATCACCTTGTCGATGTCGGCGTCGATGACGCAGTTGAGCGCGTTCGCGCTGCCCGCGGCCATGGTCCCGCCGAGCAGCGTGGCGAGCACCAGCCACGGCGACGGGATCTCGCGGCCCGCGAGGAACATCGCGGGAATCGTGGTCACCAGAAGGAGTTCGATGACCCGCGGCTTGGCGAGTGCGGCGTAGGCACCGACCACCTGGCGGATGGTTCGCCTGCCACCCCGCGGTGGTTCACCGGTCGGGCGGACGGCGCTGGTGTCGTCACTGCGTCCGTGCGCAGCGTTCACCAACGACATTTCACTCCCTGTGTCAGTTCGGGCGGGTGCAGGCTCGCGGTGTACGTGGTGGCACCTGCCTGCTTGAACCCTGAACCGATGTTAGACGTGGTGATTCCCGTGGGTGATCGCGGGTCCCGCCGGAGGCGAACCACTAGGCTGGCGGCGAGGGCCCGCGTCCTGCCCTGCGCGAGGCTGCCAGCAGGAATATCGTCTCTTCCGGATCGATTGAGATAGATAGGCAGCACGCCAGGCACCAGCGAAGTACCGGAAACCAGCACAACCTCATGACGAGGAGTTCGATCTCAGTGTCCGTAACCGCCTCCACCAGCGAGAACAACCCCCTCCTCCGGCGTGCCGTGCCAGCCGACTGGACCGAAACCGACACTCGCGCCGTGGACACCGTCCGGGTGCTCGCCGCGGACGCGGTGGAGAACTGCGGCAGCGGGCACCCCGGCACCGCGATGAGCCTGGCGCCACTGGCCTACACGCTGTTCCAGCGCACGCTGCGGCACGACCCCGCGGACCCGCACTGGGCCGGGCGCGACCGCTTCGTACTGTCGGCCGGGCACTCCAGCCTGACCCTCTACATCCAGCTGTACCTCGCCGGGTTCGGCCTGGAGCTGGAGGACCTCAAGCAGCTGCGCAAGTGGGGCTCGCTGACGCCGGGTCACCCGGAGTACCACCACACCAAGGGCGTCGAGACCACCACCGGCCCGCTCGGCCAGGGCCTGGCCAACGCGGTCGGCATGGCGATGGCGGCCCGTCGCGAGCGCGGCCTGTTCGACCCGGACGCCGCGCCCGGTGAGAGCGTTTTCGACCACTTCGTCTACGTGATCGCCTCCGACGGCGACATCGAGGAGGGCGTCACCTCCGAGGCGTCGTCGATCGCGGGGCGCCAGCAGCTGGGCAACCTGGTCGTCTTCTACGACGACAACAAGATCTCCATCGAGGACGACACGAACATCGCCCTCTCGGAGGATGTCGCCGCGCGGTACGAGGCCTACGGCTGGCACGTGCAGACGGTCGAGGGTGGCGAGGACGTCGTCGCGATCGAGGCCGCCATCGAGGCCGCGAAGGCCGAGACGGCGCGTCCGTCGTTCATCGCGCTGAAGACGATCATCGGCTACCCGGCGCCGACGAAGATGAACACCGGCAAGGCGCACGGCGCCGCGCTGGGCGCCGAAGAGGTCGCGGCGGTCAAGAAGATCCTCGGCTTCGACCCGGAGCGGAACTTCCAGGTCGACGACGAGGTCATCACCCACACCCGCCAGGCCCTCGACCGCGGCAAGTCCGCGCGCGCCGCGTGGCAGGAGAAGTTCGACGTCTGGGCCGCGGCCAACCCGGAGCGCAAGGCGCTGTTCGACCGGCTCGCCACCCGCACGCTGCCCGAGGGCTTCGCCGAGAAGCTGCCTTCGTGGGAGCCGGACGCCAAGGGCATCGCGACCCGCAAGGCCTCCGGTGAGGTGCTCAACGCGCTCGCCGAGCCGCTGCCCGAGCTGTGGGGCGGCTCCGCGGACCTCGCGGAGAGCAACAACACCACGATGAAGGGCGCCGACTCGTTCGGCCCTGCCGAGGCCGGCACCGACATGTGGAAGACCAGCCCGTACGGCCGGACGCTCCACTTCGGCATCCGCGAGCACGCGATGGGCTCGATCCTGAACGGCATCGCGCTGCACGGCGGCACGCGGCCCTACGGCGCGACGTTCCTCATCTTCTCCGACTACATGCGCCCGCCGGTCCGGCTCGCCGCGCTGATGGGCCTGCCGGTCACCTACGTGTGGACGCACGACTCGATCGGCCTCGGCGAGGACGGCCCGACGCACCAGCCGATCGAACAGCTTTCCGCGCTGCGCGCGATCCCCGGCCTCAACGTCGTCCGCCCGGCGGACGCCAACGAGACCGCCTACGCGTGGAAGGCCGTGCTCGAGGACACCGAGCACCCGTCCGGGATCGCGCTGACCCGGCAGAACGTGCCGGTGCTGGAGGGAACCGACGCCGAGGGCGTCAAGAAGGGCGGCTACGTGCTGGCCGAGGCGTCCAACGGCGCCCCGGAGGTCGTGCTGATCGCCACCGGTTCCGAGGTGCAGCTGGCCGTCAAGGCCCGCGAAACCCTGGAGGCAGGCGGCATCCCGGCGAGCGTCGTCTCGATGCCGTGTGTCGAATGGTTCGACAAGCAGGAGCAGTCCTACAAGGACGCGGTCATCCCGCCGTCGGTCAAGGCCCGCGTTTCGGTCGAGGCCGGCGTGGCCCAGTCGTGGATCCGGTTCACCGGCGACGCCGGTGAGAACGTGTCGATCGAGCACTTCGGCGCCTCGGCCGACGCCGCGACCCTGTTCCGCGAGTTCGGTTTCACCGCCGAGGCCGTCGTCGACGCGGCTCGCCGTTCCCTCGCCAAAGCCAAGAACGCCTGAATTTCCGAAGGGGATGTGCCGCCTCATCCCCTCCACCCACCCTCAACGGAGGCGCTGCGCGCCACTGGGAAGGACAGAGTCATGAGCACCACTGATCGGCTCGCGCAATTGTCGGAAGCCGGTGTTTCCATCTGGCTGGACGACCTCTCGCGCGAGCGCCTCGACTCGGGCAACCTCGCCGGGCTCATCCGCGACAAGCACGTCGTCGGCGTGACCACGAACCCGACGATCTTCGCCAACGCGCTGTCCAAGGGCGAGGCCTACGACGCGCAGGTCCGTGACCTCGCCGCCCGCGGCGCCGACCTGGACGGCACGGTCCGCGAGCTGACCACCACGGACGTCCGCAACGCGGCCGATCTCTTCCGCGACGTCTACAACGCCACGAACGGCGTCGACGGCCGGGTGTCCATCGAGGTCGACCCGCGCCTGGCCAAGGACACCGCGAAGACGGTGGCCGAGGCCAAGGACCTGTGGAAGACCGTGGACCGGCCGAACGTGCTGATCAAGATCCCGGCCACCGAAGAGGGTCTGCCCGCGATCACCGCGACGCTCGCCGAGGGCATCAGCGTCAATGTCACGCTGATCTTCTCCGTCGAGCGCTACGAGGCGGTCATCAACGCCTTCTTCGCCGGGCTGGAGCAGGCGAAGGCCAACGGCCACGATCTCAAGGGCATCCACTCGGTCGCGTCGTTCTTCGTGTCCCGTGTGGACACCGAGATCGACAAGCGGCTCGAGAAGATCGGCACCGACGAGGCCAAGGGGCTGCGCGGCCAGGCGGCGATCGCCAACGCGCTGCTCGCCTACGCCGCGTTCGAGAAGCTGTTCACCTCGGACCGCTGGTCGGCGCTGGCCGCCGAGGGCGCCAACGCGCAGCGTCCGCTGTGGGCGTCCACCGGGGTCAAGGATCCGTCCTATTCGGACACCCGCTACGTCGACCAGCTCGTCGTGGGCGACACGGTGAACACCATGCCGGAGAAGACCCTCGACGCGGTCGCCGACCACGCCGAGATCGAAGGCGACAAGGTGACCGGCAAGGGCGCGCAGGCGCAGGAGGTGTTCGACAAGCTCTCCGCTGCCGGCATCGACATCCCGGACGTCTTCAAGGTCCTCGAGGAAGAGGGCGTGGAGAAGTTCGAGAAGTCCTGGCAGGAGCTGCTGGACACCGTCACCGGACAGCTGGCCGAGGCGAGGGGCTGAAAGGCACGATGGCAGGGGATGTGACCGGCGTCGAGATCGTCGACGCCGAACTGGCGGACAAGGCGGCACCCCTGGTCGAGCAGCTCGTGGCGGACAAGGCCGCCTCGAAGCTCGCCGCGCAGGACGCGACCCTGTGGGGCGCGGACGCGGAGCCGGAGGCGTCGATCCGGCTGTCGTGGACGTCGCTGCACAAGACGTCGCGGCCGCTGATCGGGGAAATCGAGACGCTGCTCGCGGAGCTGCGGTCCGAGGGTGTCGACAGGGTGGTCCTCGCGGGGATGGGCGGGTCCTCGCTCGCCCCCGAGGTGATCACCGCGACCGAAGGCGTCGCGCTGACGGTGCTCGACACCACGGACCCGGGCCAGGTCGCCGACGCGCTCGCCGGTGATCTTCAGCGCACGGTCATCGTGGTGTCGTCGAAGTCCGGTGGCACCGTGGAGACCGACAGCCACCGACGGATTTTCGCGAAGGCCTTCGCCGAGGCGGGGATCGACGCGGCACGGCGGATCGTGGTCGTCACCGACCCCGGCTCGCCGTTCGCGGAACTGTCCGAAAAGGAGGGTTACCGCAAGACCTTCCTCGCCGACCCGCATGTCGGCGGCCGCTACTCGGCGCTCACCGCGTTCGGGCTGGTGCCCGCCGGGCTCGCCGGGGTGGACGTCGCGCGGCTGCTCGACCAGGCCGCCGCGGCGGCCGAGCAGCTCGCCTCGGACTCGCCGGCCAACCCGGCGATCCGGCTCGCCGCCGCCTGGGCCGCCGCCCACGCGGCGGGCGCCGAGAAGGTCGTGCTGGCCGACACCGGTTCGGGGATCAACGGTTTCCCGGACTGGGCCGAGCAGCTGATCGCGGAGTCGACCGGCAAGCTCGGCACCGGGCTGCTGCCGGTCGCGGTCGAGAACGTCGAGGCCCCCGGGTTCGCCGACGCGAAGTCCGACGCCACCCCGGTGGCGGTCGGCCCGGCCGCGGGTGCGGCGAAGGTCGCCACCTCGGGCCCGCTGGGCGGGCAGTTCCTGCTGTGGGAGTTCGCCACCGCGCTCGCGGGTCGGCTGATCGGGATCAACCCGTTCGACCAGCCCGACGTCGAGGCGGCGAAGAAGGCGGCGCGCGCGCTGCTGGACGACCCGGCGAAGCTGTCCGGCGGCGAGACGGCGTCCAATGTGGACGGCGTGGTGGAGATCTTCGGCTCGGAAGGTGTTGCCACCGAAGGAAAGCTCGGTGACGTGCTCCGCGCGTTCTTCGCGTCGGCGCCGGACGCGGGCTACATCGCGGTGCAGGCCTACCTCGATCGGCTGGACGACGCGTCGACGGCGTTGCTGCGGTCCGAGATCGCCAAGCGCACCGGGCTGCAGACGACGTTCGGCTGGGGACCCCGGTTCCTGCACTCGACCGGCCAGTACCACAAGGGCGGCCACCAGAACGGCGTGTTCCTGCAGATCACCGGCGCGGTCGCCGAGGACCTGGCGGTGCCGGAGCGGCCCTACACGCTGGGGCAGCTGCAGCACGCGCAGGCGCTCGGGGACGGGCAGGTGCTCGCCGAGCACGGCCGCCCGGTGCTGCGCCTGCACCTGACCGACCGCGCCGCGGGCCTGGCCGAACTGGTCCGGGCGGTACAGGAGGCCGGGGAGTGAACTGGAAGAACCCGCTGCGCGATCCGAGGGACAAGCGGCTCCCCCGGATCGCCGGGCCGTCCAGCCTGGTGATCTTCGGCGTCACCGGCGACCTGGCCCGCAAGAAGCTGATGCCCGCGATCTACGACCTGGCCCACCGCGGCCTGCTGCCCGCCGGGTTCTCGCTCGTCGGGTTCGCCCGGCGGGACTGGGAGCACCAGGACTTCGGCGAGCTGGTGCACGATTCGGTGCGGGAGCACGCGCGGACGCCCTTTCGCGAGTCGGTGTGGAACCGGCTCGCCGAGGGAATCCGGTTCGTGCAGGGCACGTTCGACGACGACAACGCGTTCGACAGGCTCGCCGAGACGGTCCGTGAGCTCGACGCCGAACGCGGCACCGGCGGCAACACCGCGTTCTACCTGTCGATCCCGCCGAGCGCGTTCCCGGTGGTCACCAAGCAGCTGGCCCGGTCCGGGCTGGCCAACGCCGACGCCGACACCTGGCGCCGCGTGGTCATCGAGAAGCCGTTCGGGCACGATCTCAAGAGCGCCAAGGAGCTCAACGGGATCGTGAACGACGTCTTCCCCGAGGAGTCGGTGTTCCGCATCGACCACTACCTCGGCAAGGAGACGGTGCAGAACATCCTGGCGCTGCGCTTCGCGAACCAGCTGTTCGAGCCGATCTGGAACGCGAACTACGTCGACCACGTGCAGATCACCATGGCCGAGGACATCGGCCTCGGCGGCCGCGCGGGATACTACGACGGCATCGGCGCCGCGCGCGACGTCATCCAGAACCACCTGCTGCAGCTGCTCGCCTTCACCGCGATGGAGGAGCCGCTGTCGTTCGAGCCGAGGGCACTGCGGTCGGAGAAGATCAAGGTGCTGGCCGCGACCGAGCCACTCGGCCCGTTCGACCAGACCACCGCGCGCGGGCAGTACGCCGGGGGCTGGCAGGGCGGCACGAAGGTGCCGGGCCTGTTGCAGGAGGCCGGTTTCGCGAAGGATTCGACGACCGAGACCTACGCCGCGGTGACGCTGGAGGTGAAGAACCGCCGCTGGGCGGGGGTTCCGTTCTACCTGCGCACCGGCAAGCGGCTCGGCCGCCGCGTCACCGAGATCGCCGTGGTGTTCAAGCGGGCACCGCATCTGCCGTTCGATTCGACCTCGACCGAGGAGCTGGGGCAGAACGCGCTGGTGATCCGGGTGCAGCCGGACGAGGGCATCACGCTGCGGTTCGGGTCGAAGGTGCCGGGGACCACGATGGAGGTCCGCGACGTCACGATGGACTTCGGGTACGGGCACGCGTTCACCGAGTCCTCCCCCGAGGCCTACGAGCGGCTGATCCTGGACGTGCTGCTCGGTGAGCCCTCGCTGTTCCCGGTGAACGAGGAGGTCGAGCTCTCCTGGGAGATCCTCGACCCGATCATCAACCACTGGGCCAAGCTGGGGACCGCGCCGGAGCAGTATCCGCCGGGGACATGGGGTCCGCCTTCGGCCGATCACATGCTGGAGCGCACGGGCCGGAACTGGAGGCGACCGTGATTGTCGATTTGCCGTCCACCACGACGTCGCAGCTGAACAAGAAGATCGTCGAGATCCGGGAACGCGGCGGTCAGGTCGCGCTGGGCCGCGTGCTGACGCTGGTGATCGTCGCGGACGACGACGACAAGCTGGAAGAGGCCATCGAGGCGGCGAACGAGGCCAGCCGTGAGCACCCGTCGCGGGTGATCGTGGTGGCCAAGGGCGCGCGCACGGCGGCCCCGCGCATCGACGGCCAGATCCGGGTCGGCGGGGACGCCGGGGCGAGCGAGGTCATCGTGCTGCGCCTCTACGGGCCGCTGGCCTCGCAGGGGCAGAGCGCGGTGGTTCCGTTGCTGCTGCCGGACGCGCCGATCGTGACCTGGTGGCCGGGCGCCGGCCCGAAGTCACCGGCCAAGGATCCGCTCGGCGAGCTGGCCCAGCGCCGGATCACCGACTCGGCGGCGGAGAAGAACCCGGTCCGCGCGCTCACCACCCGCGCGAAGTCCTATGTGGACGGTGACACGGACCTGGCGTGGACCAGGCTCACCCGCTGGCGTGCCCAGCTGGTGTCCGCTTTGGACCTTCCGCCGTACGAAAAGGTCACCGGCGCCACGGTGACCGGCGAGGCGGACTCGCCGTCGACGGAGCTGCTCGCGGGCTGGCTCGCCGAGTACCTCAAGGTGCCGGTGAAGCGGGTCAAGAGCTCCAGCGCGCAGGGCATCATCTCGGTGTCGCTGGAACGCCGCTCGGGCGCGGTGGTGCTGCACCGGCCGGACGGCCGCGTGGGCACGCTGACCCAGCCGGGCCAGCCGACGCGGCGGATCTCGCTGCAGCGGCGGGACACGCCGGACTGCCTCGTCGAGGAGTTGCGCAGGCTCGACACCGACGAGGTGTACGAGGCCGCGCTGAAGGGCCTCGGCAAGTTCTCGGCCGGGACCAACAGCAAGGCGGCTTCGTCCACCACCGCTGCGAAGCGGAAACCAGCCGCGAAGGCGGCCGCGGGGAAGGCCGGGTCATGAGCAAGACCGAGGTCGTCGTCTACGCCAATGCCGATCTGCTCGCCGCCGCGGCGGCGGCCAGGCTGGTCACCCGGCTCGTGGATGTGCAGGCGGCCAAGGGATCCGCGTCGGTGGTGCTCACCGGTGGCGGGACCGGCATCGCGGTGCTGAAGGAACTGCGGGACTCGGCCGCCAGGGACGCGATCGACTGGTCGCGGCTGGACGTCTACTGGGGCGACGAGCGGTTCGTCCCGGCGGATTCGGACGAGCGGAACGAGAAGCAGGCCCGCGAGGCCCTGCTCGACCACGTCCCACTCGACCCGAAGCGCGTGCACGCGATGGCGGCGTCGGACGGCGAATTCGGCGATGACGTCGACGCAGCTGCCGCCGCCTACGCCGAGGTGCTCGCGGCCGGCGCGGGCCCGGAGGACCACGGCGACGTCCCGTCGTTCGACATCATGCTGCTGGGGCTGGGCGGCGAGGGGCACACCGCGTCGGTGTTCCCGGAGTCGCCCGCGGTGTACGAGACCGAGCGCTCGGTGGTGGCGGTCCGGAACTGTCCCAAGCCGCCGCCGACCCGGGTTTCGCTGACCCTGCCCGCCATCCGACGTTCGCGCGACGTGTGGCTGATGACCGCGGGCGAGGCGAAGGCCGACGCGGTGGCGCTGGCACTCGCCGGAGCGGGCGAGGTCCAGCTTCCGGTGGCCGGCGCGCGCGGGCACCGGCGGACCCTGTGGCTGCTCGACCGCACCGCGGCCGGAAAGCTCACGAAGGTCTACCAGCCGCCGACCGCTTAGCGTTTCGCCAAGTCCGCGAAGGCCTCCTTACCGGCGCTCAGCGCTGTGAAGGAGGCCTTCACGGACCATCGGGTCTGGCCCGCGTCCGCTTCCCGGAGGAGGATGGGGTTCCGGGGGTGGGGTCATGACGGTGGATCGCAGAGCTTTTCTCGCGTGGCTGGGAAGCGGTGTGCTCGGGGCCGCGGCGAGCACGTTCTCAGCCGACGACGCCGAAGCCGCGGGGAACGTGACGGTGCTGACGCACGTCACCTTGATCGACGGCACCGACGCGCCGCCGACGCACGACGCGACGATCGTCCTTGCCGGGGACCGGATCGCCGCCGTCGGGCGGGGTGTGGCCGCGCCCGCCGTCGCGGGGGTGCGCGTGGTCGATCTGCGCGGGAAGTTCGTCATCCCCGGACTGTGGGACGCACACGCCCACTACAGCACCTTGAAGCGGACCTTCCCTCCGCTGCACCTCGTCAACGGTGTCACGTCGATCCGGGACATGGACGGCAGGCCCGAGACGCACGACGTGGCCCGTGCGATCGCGCGGGGCGAGCTGGCCGGGCCGAGGATGGTCATCGCGAGCGAGATCCTCGACGGCGGGAACTCGTTCGTCGACGTTCACCGGCGGGTCGGCACCCTCGCCGAAGTCCGCGACGCGGTGCGGGACGCCGTCGCGGTCCATGCCGACCTCGTCAAGGTCTATTCGTTCATGAGCCCGGACATCCACGCGGCGATCGCGGCCGAGACGCGCCGCCACGGGCTGCCCTACGGCGGTCACGTGCCGATCCAGCTGCCGGTGCCGGAGGTGCTCGCCCGTGGTCAGCACTCGGTCGAGCACATGTACGCCTTCCACGCTTCGACGTCCGAGCGGAGGGACGAGTTCTACGCCCGGCTGGCGGGGCTGCCGGCGGACACCGGCAGCTGGCCGGGCGCGCTCGCCGAGCTCGACCGGGCCGCTGTCGCAACCCACAGCAAGGCCATGACACAGGACCTCGCGGGCCGGTTCGCCGCCTGCAGTGCGTGGCATGTGCCGACGCTGGCGGTGCTGTCGCGGACGTCCTCGCCGCCGCGGGAGCTGCCGCGCGACCCGGTGCTGCAAGGGCTGGCGGACCGCTACCTGCCCCGCTCGGTCCGTCAGGAATGGCTCGACCTGGCGTCGGCGTGGCCGGAGTGGCCGCCGGAGCGGATCGCGCGGGAGGCGGCGTATTTCGAAGCGGTGCTGCAGCTCGTCGGTGAGCTGGCCGCGGACGGCACACCGATGGCGGCGGGTACCGACAGCGGTTACCTGTACACGTTCCCCGGCTTCGCGGCACACGACGAACTGGAGCTGCTGGTGCGTGCCGGGTTGTCCCCGCAACGGGCCCTGCAGGCAGCGACCCGTGACGCGGCCCGGTGCGCGCGGCGCCCGCGGTCGGGCACGGTCGCCGCGGGCCAGGACGCCGACCTTGTCGTACTGGACGCGGATCCCCTCGTCACGATCACCAACAGCCGCCGCATCCACGCCGTCGTCAGCCGCGGAACCTATCTCGGCCCGCCGGAACGGCAGCGCCTCTTCGCGGACATCGAACGCGCCGCCCACGAGGACGTCACGCCGGGCACCGGCACCCCAGGACCGTGAGCCGACCCGCTCGCGTGGATCGATTTCGCGTTCTCACCACGCTGTGCGCACAACGTCAGATGTCGACACCGCTCCTCCGCCGCGACAACCAGTACAACGCGGGTGGAATCCCTGCCAGCAAGCCCGCAACGGCAATGCAGAGGCCGGCAAGAAAGTATGGACAAGCATTTCTGATGCCGCTGCCCGCACTTCCGCTGGCGAAGATGAAGGTTCCCCAGCTCAGTACGATGGCCCCGATGGTGATCAGGCCAACCGCGGCGATGGTCAAGCGCCTGAGACGCTTTTCCCAGGCCAGGAGAGGGACAGCGGGGCGCCGGTCACCCTTCCGGCCCAGCAGCCAGGCCAGTGCTGCCACCACGCCGAGCAGCAGGCCCATCCCTGTGGCGCACAGGCCGAGGAAGAAGCACCCGGCGGCACCGATATTGGCACCGGTATCGGGTGGTGTGATGATTTCGAAGATGAATCCCGTACCCAGCAACGCGGCTCCGGCGGCGATCAGCCAGATCGCGGTGATGGTCAAGCGCTTGACAGCGGTTTGCATGGTTCCTTCCTGGTAGGCGGGCACAGCGCCGTTGCCGGCCCGTCAGGCGGCGAAGACAGCGCGGGCGACGGACTCGTCACCGTCGATCTCGACCAGTCCCAGGGCGCGGGCGTCGCCGAGCGTAAGGGCGCCGGCGGCGAGGCCGAGAACGCAGGCGGGGTCGGCGCGGATGGTGGCGTCGAGGGCGCGGCCGTCATACGGGCCGACCTCGAAGCCGGAGCGCGTCGCACGGAGCTGGAAAGGCGGGTCGCCGATCTCGAGGCCGACCGTCGCCGGGGCGCGCACCTTGACCCGGGCGTCGAGCAGGGCGGGGACGGCGAGGGCGAGCCACTCGGGGCGGAAGGAGTCGCCCTCGGGGCCGCGGACCATCAGTGGGACGGACCAGCGGATCAGGCTCTCGATCGGCTGGCGCAGCTCGGCGCCCCACGGCGTGAGGGCGTACTCGACAACGCTGCCTTCGCCGGCCAGCCGCCGCTCGACCACGCCCGATGCCTCGAGGTCGCGAAGCCGGTCGGTGAGCAGGTTGGTCGCGATGCCGGGGAGCCCGTCGAGCAGATCCCGGTAGCGGGCGGGGGCGACGAGGAGCTGGCGGACGATGAGCAGGTTCCACCGGTCGCCGACGATTTCGAGGGACCGGGCGAGCCCGCAGTACTGGCCGTAGCTCCGCATCGGACCTCTCTGCTTGATTTTCTCAAGTGCGCGTGACAACCTCAAGTCTACCGCAAGGCCGAGCCGGGAGGGGGCCACCATGGCCGGTGCCAGCAAGCGAGTGCGGCCTGCTTGGGTCGACGACAGCCTGTTCCCGTTCGAGAGCCGCTTCGTCGATATCGACGGGCACACCGTGCACTACGTCGACGAGGGATCGGGTCCCACACTGCTGCTCCTGCACGGCAACCCGACCTGGTCGTTCCTCTGGCGCGACGTGATCCGCGCGCTGCGCGACGAATTCCGGTGCGTCGCCCTCGACTACCCGGGCTTCGGCCTGTCGACGCCGAAGCCCGGTTACCGCTACCTGCCCGAGGAGCACGCGGACGTGGTCACCGGGTTCGTCGACGCGCTCGGCCTCGACGGCGTCACTCTGGTCGGGCAGGACTGGGGCGGCCCGATCGGCCTGGCCGCCGCGCAGCGCCGGCCAGGCGTCTTCAAACGGCTGGTACTCGCCAACGCCTGGGCCTGGCCGGTCAACGGCGACCCCTACTTCGAGGCCTTCGCCCGCATCGCCGGCGGCCCCCCGATGCGCTTCCTGGCCCGGCGGCTCAACCTCGTCGCCAAGGCGTTCATCCCCATGGGCCACCGAAGGCGGAAGCCGACCGCGGCCGAGACGACCCACTACCGCCGCGTGCTGGACACACCCGAGCGGCGGCAGGCCTCCGCCGTACTCCCCGGCCGGATCACCGCGAGCAGGGCCTTCTTCGCCGAGGTCGAGGCCGGCGTTGCCGACCTCGGCCACCTGCCGACACTGATCGTGTGGAGTAACGCCCAAATCGGCTTCCGCCCCCGGGAGCGGGAGCGCCTGGAAGCGACCTTCCCCGGCCACAAGACCGTGATCGTCGACGGCGCCGGCCTCTACGTGGAGTCCGACGCGCCCGAGGAGTTCGTCGCCGCGATCCGCGACTGGACGGCGACGCAGGGGAAAGACGCGAGCCGTGCGGGCGAGAGGGACCAGTAGACCGCTCCCTCCCCGCCACCTTGCCGATGAGGCCGGCTTACGTTTCCGCACTCGATTCTGACGACCGGCGCCGCGAAGGCGTTTAACGGTTGTTGATGCCGCGTTGACGGCGGCGAGCAAACCTGACCGGTGTGCCGTGACACGCACTTGCGTACGCGGCTGCCCGGGAACGGTGTCGCTGTCTGACCACCGGGCGAGAACAGAGTCGAGCAAAGACGACGCGGGCGGATCTGTGCGTCGGACAGGAATGAGGGAAACGATGACGGTGGCCGATTGCCGTGCCGGAGGGCCTGGGCGGCTGAGGTGGAAGGCGGTGATGGCGGCGGGGTTGCTCGTCGCGGGTACCACCGTGACCGGATGCTCGTCGAACACTGGCGCCACGACCGGCCAGGCGGCTTCGGCGAGCCCGGAGGCGGGCAAGCAGTACAGCGCCTCCGGTCCGTTGAAGGCGGACACCGGGTTCCGGCCGGACAAGGAGGGCTTCGGGTTCCAGAACTACGGCAACGAGGAGGGGATCACGAACCTGACCTCGAACGAGATGCGCAGGTTGTTCGGTGACAAGGTCTGCGCCGACGCCGCGGTGGGCAAATGCGATCTCACGCCGGAAGCCCAGATGTGGATGGAGCAGCAGAACGCCGGGATGAACGGCGGGCACTGCTACGGCTTCTCGGTGGCCAGTCTGCTGTGGTGGAAGAAAACGCTGAACCCGGCGGACCTCGGCGGCAAGCCGACGGTGGAACTGCCGAAGGACAACGCGTCGGCCCAGAAGGAGATCGCTTACACCTTCGTGCATCAGTTCATGCCCACGGTGCTGCAGAACAAGGTGACGGGCACCCCCAACGACATCGTCGACCGGCTGCTCAAGGAACTGCGGCCGGACAACCCGGAGACCTGGACGATCGGGATCTTCAAGCGCGACGGCAGCGGCGGGCACGCGGTGACCCCTTACGCGGTCGAGGACAAGGGCGACGGGACAGCCCAGATCCTCATCTACGACAACAATTTCCCCAAGACCGTGCAGCGCATCGAGGTCGACCGCAAGGCCAACACCTGGAAGTACACCACCGCGGCCCACCCCAACGATCCGGCCGAGACCTACGACGGTGACGCGAACACGAACACACTGTGGATGAACCCGAGCAATCCCGGCCTGCAGCAGCAGCCGTTTCCGCCGGTGCCGCCCAGCGGAACCGGCAGCACCGGATCGGCCGGCTCGGCGCCTGCCCCAGGCGAGGCGGTCGAGATCTTCCTCAACGGCAACCCTCGTGACCACGGCCACCTGGTGATCACCGACGACGCCGGCCGTCGTACCGGATACGTCAATGGCAAGCTGGTCAACGAGATCCCCGGCGCGCAGGCCATGACCAGGCTGGCGGCGACCTGGGAGGAGAACCTGGAGCCCTACTACATCCTGCCCAAGGGAGTCCCCTTCAAGATCACGCTCGACGGCTCGGCTCTGAAGGCCGAGGACACCGAGTCCGTCGCCGTCATCGGGTCTGCTTTCGACATGGCGGTGGAGGGAATCCGGCTCAAGCCCGGCGAGGTGGACACCATCACGCCCAGCGAAAAGACCGGCGATCTGACCTACACCCCGGGTAAACCGCAATCCCCCACCCTGGTCCTCGGGGCGACCTACCCGCGTTCCTTCTACAGCTTCACCCTGCAGGACGTCGCGGTCGGCGACAACGGCACCGTCAAGGCGCAGTTGCCGCCCGAGGGCGGTCCGTTCACCGTCGACGCCGCCCGGGCGAAGGCCAAGGGCTCGTACGCGGTCGAGGTGCAACGAGAAGACGATCACGGTGTCCGCACCTTCCAGCGCCACGGCGTCGCACTGGAAGCGGGCGCTACCGCGACCTTCGACTACCAGGCCTGGGACGGCGGCGGGCAGACGATCGCCCTCACCCGCACCCAGCAGGGCGCTACCCGTACGGAGAACCTGACGTCCGAATAGGACGGACGCGCTGATCGAAGAGCGCGACGAAGGAAACGAAGAGGAAGCGGGGGGGACGAAAACCGGTCGTCGCGCCGCGTCTC
This sequence comes from Amycolatopsis sp. NPDC059027, assembly GCF_042739735.1. Classification (NCBI taxonomy): domain Bacteria; kingdom Bacillati; phylum Actinomycetota; class Actinomycetes; order Pseudonocardiales; family Pseudonocardiaceae; genus Amycolatopsis; species Amycolatopsis sp. NPDC059027. Next base: position 118,968 of record NZ_JBHYIK010000024.1, read on the forward strand.
GCTGTTTGTAAGGTGTGCGGGGGGGGTCTCAGCGCCGGCTGGAGGCGGTGAAGTATTTTTC
>NZ_JBHYIK010000025.1:0-41248 GCF_042739735.1 Amycolatopsis sp. NPDC059027
TGGTCGCATGGGGGTGGTCATGGGGGGCCGCATGGGGGTGGTCCTGGTGTGGTGGATGCGTCGTCGCCGGAGTTGACGTCGTCTCCGGAGGTGAAGCTGGAACACCTGGACCAGGATGGGAAGCCCTCGGCTGATGGTGGTAAGTCGGGTAAGGAGGTGCGGGAAGGAGAACAGCCGCCGGAATATCCGGCGCCTCCGCCCTACAACGCCCCGTATACGCCTCCTCCGGCCTACCGCCCCGAGCCCACACCACCGGCGGCCAGTCAGCCATCAGGCACGCCCGCGACCTCACCAACCACCGCGACATCGCCTGCCCCCACGCCCCGACCCGCAGCAACGGAATCTCCCCGTGAGCAGACACCGACCGCGCAGCAGTCCGGTGGGCAGCCGTCGGTGGAGTCGCCTGGTGGGCAGCCGCGGGTGGTGGAGTCGCCGGTGGCTCACCAGGGCACGCCGGACGTCCGGCCGGGTGAGTCGCTGTCATCGGCGGGTCACAATCCCGCCGCGAGCAACCCCGCACCACATACCCAGAACGCTGGTCCGGCCACCGCCACCACAGGCTCCGGCATCGGTACGCACCACCCGGAAACGGGAAACACGCCGCAGACTTCCTCGCCGTCGCCGTCGCCGTCTTCGATCGACCCGACACGGCACACCAACGACCAACAGCCGAACGAGAACGGCAGCACCCAGCAACCCGGAACCACCACCACGGCCACCGGCCAGCCAAGCCAGCCGCCGGGCAGCACACCGACGCAGACCCCGAAACCCGATACCACCACACCACACACCTCCGGCCCAGCCAAGGAAGCGCCGGGATCCGACCCGACCCGGTCCCCGTCGTCCGAGAACACACCGCTGAACACCAAGCCGCCGCTGAGCGGTGGTCAGCGGGACCTCCAGCAGTCCTCGTACGCCCCGAAGACCTCCGTCGAATCGTCGTCCTTTCCGTCGAGGTCGGTGGAGTTCCCCGGCACCGGCACAACCATCGAACGGCACGTGCCCGCCGGGCAGAACACGGCAGGCGCGGAAGGCGGGCATCCCGCGAACGGCCACCTCGGCCAGAACCACGGCCAGAACCACGGGCAGGACCCGAAGACGCTCGGGCAGCCGGACCGGTTGGTGGGGCCGGCCACCGTTCGTTCATCGGGAACCTCGAGCACGACCACACCTTCGGCGGGGCCCCGAAGTACATCGCGGCCTCCCGTAAGCCCGACCACCCCGGTCATGGAGAAAGCTCCCGGCGGCGAAGTCGCTCGCGTCGGCGCTTCCGGGCACCGGGTACCGGCTGTCCGGCCGCAGACCGAGTTCGAAGGCCCGAGGGCACTCGATACCGGCAAGCCTCACGAAAACCCGGCAACCGACCTGACCGCGCCTGCCCGAGGCGGGGCGCGTCATCCGGGGGGAGCCGAGGACATGGCCGTGCCGATTCGGCAGGATCGCGAGCCAGGGCAGACTCCCGAGGTCTCGGTGTCCCGGCCATCCGGCAATGCCGAGAGCCGTCCGGCCTCAGGGCCCCCGCACCTGAAGCGGACCCCGGGATCCGAACCGTCGTCTCCGTTTCGCCTTTCCCAAGACACGCCGTCGTCGGGCCTGGTTCAGCGCGAGTCCCCTGCCGGGCGCGAGACCTCCGAGCTGGCGCTCCAGCAGGAGGAGTTCAAGCAGCGCTACCCGGAATACTGGGGGGTCAACGGCGAGAAGTACGCCCAGCGGGCCGAGGGGCACACGGAGAACTGCCAGCAGTCGGTGATCGCCGCCGTGCAGACCCGACGCAACATCCTGTCCGGCAATCGGGTGGGTGGCGTTACGGTGCCGGCGCCCGGTGGCAGGCCGATGACGATCGGGGCGGCGAACGAGCATCACGGCACGGAGGCGGTGGAGGCGACCTTCGAGCAGGTCGAATCGCACATGGCGGGCCACACCCCGGGTGCCATGGCCCAGGTGTACATCGAGGGCAGGGACGGCATGGTGCACGTCGTGCTGGCGGAGCGGGCAGCTGCCGGTCCGCGGCACGAAGGAACGAAGCCGGTCCAGTACCTGGATCCGCACCGAGGGGTCCTCCCAGACGTGGGACCGCACAACGTGCGGGGCTTCCGGCCGCTGTCCGACCTCGGCACGACTCCGCTGGCGGGCAAGCAGTTGTCGACGGAACGTCTGGTCGGCGCACCGGCCGGGACCGAGCCGCTGCGTGCGGATCAGCTGCTGACCATCCCCGGCGTGAGCGAGGAGCACGCGTTGGGCCTGGTGCTGGGCGACGTTGCCCGGGAAGTGCACAAGGCTGCCGCGCACGGTGGTGTCACACGGGCGCTGCGCAGCTACCTGTCCGGCAAGCACGGTGTCGGCAGGCGGCACGTGAAACGCGTGGTCGAAGCCGCGGCGATGGACAAACTGCGGGAGACCGGCGGGAACTGGCCCGATCAAGCCAAGGTGCTCGATGCCTACGGCATCGGAGACGAGGACGCGTACCGGCTGATCCAGGCTGCCGCGGTGGCGGATCTGCGCGAGGCAGCCGACCACGGCCGGCCTTACTCCGACGAGGAACTGGCCGCCAAGTACGGTCAGGACCTCGCGGTGAAGGTCCGCGGGGAGAGCTGGGTTGACCAGGTCGTGTTCGCTGCGGCACTGGCGGATGTGCGGGCGGCCGTGGAATCGGGCGGCCGGCCTTACTCCGCCGGTGAGCTGGCTCGGCGTTACGGCAGGACGCCGCAGTGGGCGCGTAAACCGATCCTCACCGAGGCAGCGCTGCGGGAAGAGCTGTCGAAGTCCGAGGTTTACCGGCAGCTGGTCCCGGAATTCGGGCTGAGCCGGCTCGATGGCCACGGAGAGGTCCAGCCCAATGAGCTGCGGGCGCAGGCTGCGGGGGCGCTGGAACAGCTGGCGCGGGCCGAGGTGCGCGCGGCGGTAGGCCGTGGTGAGGTCCCGAACGCCGAGGCGCTGGCCAGGCGATACGGGAAGTCCCGGGAATGGGGAAGGCTCCAGATCGATGCGGCGGCCCATATCGCGGTGATCGAGGCGATGGGTGCCCGGCGGCCTTACTCCGCCGAACGCCTTGCCGCCGAGTTCGGCTTGGACGTCGAGCAGGCGCGTGCCCGGATTCTTCAGGCGCCCGTGGTCGAGGCTGTTGGCGGAAATGCCGCGAAACAGGCGGCCAAGGAGGCGGCCGCGGCCGGGAATCCGCTTACCGCGGAGGACCTGTCCGGACAGTACGGAATCAGTTTCACGAGGGCCGAGAAAGCGATCGACGATGCCGCCGGAAGCGATATCCGGCGCGGGCTCGCCGAGGGCAAACCGGTCACCGAGAAGGACTTGGCGCGCAGGTACGGCAAGGACGAAGCGTGGGCGCGGGACCGGATCGATGCTCAGCTGCGCGAAGCGATTGTCTATCACGCGGCGCAGACCTTGCTGCAGGACCCGGTGGCGGACGACCCGCGGGTGGACATAAGGTCTCATCTGAGTTTCCTGCGAGACCAGTTCCGGGTCAGCGATGCGCGGTACGGCAGTCAATTCGACACGGTCGCCAGTGCTGAATTCCAGCGGACTGTCCTGTATGGCAGTGACCCGCGAATAATTCGAGCTCGCAGGTATTTACACAATTACCAGGAAACGGCCGATTCGATAGCATCGACCGCTATCAGAGCGTATGCGCGGTGGGCTGCAGGGGAAGGTGTGCCGTTCTCGGTCGAGGACCTGGCCCGGCAGCTCCGGTGGGACCTGGACCAGGAGAGCGAAGAGCATCGGGAGTCGGTCCTGGAGTTCGCGCGGAACGGGATCAGTGCTGCCGCGCGGATGGATGTGGAGCAGGCGGCGATGCTGGGGTCACCCTATTCGCCGGAAGCGCTTGCCGAGCGGTACCGGTTCGAGGTGGACACGGCCGAACGGGTGATCGCCACCGCTGCTCGTGACCATGCGCGCGCGATGTACGGCAGTGTGGATTCCCCTGGCTGGGACATGCGGCATTCCGCCCCGGAGTCATTGGCTTCGCGCTTCGCCATCAGCCGGGCCGACGCCGAGCGCTACGTGGCGGAGGTTCACGAATTCCCGCAAGACGCCGAACCCATGCTGGACAATGCTGAACTCTGCGATCTTCTCGATCAGGCCGAGGACGCTCAGCAGGGTGAGCGAAAAAATGTTGCCGACCCGTTGCCGGACGTCATCTTTGACGACGAGAGCGATACGAGTTCGATTTCAGACTCTGGTGGGAATGTTGTTCTTTCTGCGGCGAACATCGAGTTCCGCGCGCGTTTCCCTGAGCTTGCCGGGGTGAACTCGCAGCTCTACCTGTTCGACGTGGATGGGCATACGAAGAATTGTGGCCAGTCGTTCGTCGCGGCGGTCCAGACGTTGAAAAACAACCGGTCCGCAGGCGCCGTGACCGGTACCGTGCACGCCGCGCCGGGTGGTCCGATGCCGTTGTCGTGGCTGGCGGAGCAGCTGCGGGTGCGGCCGGAGGACATGGTCGAGGCGTCCCATGACCAGGTGGTGGCGCATCTGAGTGGTTCCGGGGGCGTGGTCGCCGGGCACCGAGGTGCGGTGTGGGGCGGGGTCGTCCTTCGGGAGGGCAATGCTCCGGTGGGGCACATGGTCCTGGTCCGGCGGTCGGCGAACGGTGACCTCACCCAGGCCGATCCGCATCGAGGCACGGCTTCGAAGATCGAGCCCGCCGAGGTACGCGGATATGTTCCGCTGCGCGAGCTGGGTTCGACGCCGATGGCAGGTCCGCGGCTGGACCCGGACATGCTGGTCGGCATGGCGCCAGGGGCGGCCTCGCCGAGGAGCCGTTCCGGCGACTGGCGCTTTGCGGATGACTACCACCCCGGCACCATGATCACCGGCCGCAGTTTTGTCAGCCGAGCGGACAGCAGGCGCTTCTTTGCCGAGCACAACGCCGACTTGATGTTGGTGAACCAGCCGGAAGCCGGTGTACGCGAGTCGGCGTTGGAAACCTTGGGCCGACGATACAACTGCAGCCCCGTCACTGTCGAGGCGGCCAATATTCGTAATAATCCAGGTAGCTACTTCCGTCGTGCCAAGCCTAGTGGTGGCACCAGTCTGGCCGAACTCGTCCAGGCCGTCCGCGAACCGGTAGTAGGGCCCTTCCGGGATCTTGCCGGTGTTGACCAAGCTGTGCGGATATTGACTGCGGGGGGTGACCAGGCGGCCGTTCTGATCACACGAACCGGCGGTGCGCACACCGTCCTGGGAAATATGTACCAGGGAACACCGCTCCTTTCTGATGTGCAGGCGTTGGAAATGTATATGCCGCAAAATAATGACGTGGAATATCATGTGGTACAGCTGCGGCGTCGCAAAATTTATTCCGCGCCGTACCGCCGGGTGGTGGACGGACTCGGACTGACCGATGCCGACGTTGCCGACGACAGTCGTAACCTACCTTGGTTCAGCTATGGCAATGCATTCAGGTGGCTGTATCAGTTGGGCCTGGATCCGAAGGCGTATTTCAAGGATCTGCGTGCGGTGACCCGGCGGCTCGGCCGGTTCCCAGAGGAATTGCCTGGCGTCGCGCAGGCGAATGGATTGCACCCGCAGGTTCTGGTCCGGGCAGGTGCGAAGACCGGGCTTGCCCCGGTGCAGCTGGCGCCGTTCCGCGCCCTGCTGGCCGGATTCAACAATGTGAAAATGAATTCCCCGGAGATTCCGCATCGGGCGGAATGGATCGTGAACCACGTTGTGCCCGAACTGATCCAGGGTCTCCGCTGGAATCGGGACACATTCGACCGGTTCCTGGCGAGCGGCCGGGCCGTGCACCGCGGACTGGACGAGGCGTTCCGCCGGCTGCTGGCGAGGGATGCCTCCTGGACCAGCGGTCTGCGGGAGTGGGCGAGTGACGCGCAGCAGTGGCGGATACAGGATGCTGCGAGCGGTCCTGCCGGCCAGGTCTACCGCGGCGAGCACACCGCCGGACCGGCGCACGCTTCTGCTTCGGCGGGCGGGGCTGACGTGCCGGTCGCCGCCGAACCGGGCGGCTGGCGGTTCGCGGCCGACTACCGTGACGGCGATCTGATCCACGCCGGTAGTTTCGCCTCTCCGGCCGATGCCAAGCGATACTTCGACGCGCACTACAGCGATTTGCTGCTGGTGAACGAACCGGAGGATGGTGTGGTCGAGTCGGCACTGGAGACGCTCGGCCGAAGAAGCAACTGTGTCGAGTGTACGATCGCGGCGCTGAACACGCGCAACCATCCGGGAACCGTGTACCGCGCCAAGCCCAGCGGCGGAAACACGCTGGAGGAGATTGTCGAGGCAACAAAGGGGCAGCTACTGGGACCGTATAAGAGTCTCGCAGAGGTAAATGCCGCTGCTCGGAAAATGCTGTCCAAGGGTATTTTGCAGACCCTCTTGATTCAGGCGGAGCCCCGTCATGCGATGCTCATTGCGCGTACTCGTGACGGAAGGGTGGAGATTCCCGATAGGACCAACCGTAGTATGTGGCGAGTCCCCACGAATGTCAAAGAGTTTCACATCATCACGACGGACCCGAAAAAAGTCATCAAGCCGCCAGTGCCAACGCCGGTGGAGAGTGTACTTGGGTTGAGCGCCGAGGATGTTGCCGCTGATTCTCGCGAGATACCCTGGTTTAGCCGGAATGACTATGAAGGTCCGCTCCGTCTGTTGGTCGAAGCCGATCTCGATCCCTGGGAGCACTTTCGGGCTCTGCGTGAGCTGTGCCGGACGCTCGGCCCGTTCCCGGACCAGCTGGCGCGGGTTTCCGCCGAAACCGGGATTCCGGCAGCTGTGCTGCTGCGATTCGGCGCGGAAACGGGTCTTGCCCTGCGGGAACTGGCGCCGTTCCGCGCGGTGCTGGACGAGCTGAACGGCGTCCCGATGGATTCACCCGTGTTCGGGGAGGCGGCGAACCGATTCGTCACCAAGGGGATCCCCGGGCTCGTTGCGGGACTGGGATGGGACACCCGTGCTTTCAAGCGGTTCCTGGCGAGTGGCAAGGCTACACATGGGGAGCTGAACCGGGCCCTCGGGAGGCTGGCGAAGCAGCACGAACGCTGGTCCGAAGGTCTGTTCGACGGGAAGTGGGCGCGGGACGCTCAGGTGTGGCGGCTGCGGGAACTCGGTGTGCCGGCGGAGGACGCCGAGAAGATCGCACCTGAGATGCTGATCCTGAATCGGGGGAACTGGTTCACCATTCGTGACTTCACCCGGCTGGTCGCGAAGGTGGGCGGCGAGCACGCGGCCGCCATCTTCGCCGTCAGCAGGGCGGGCAAGCGCATTCCGGACGATCTGTCGGACCTGGGGGTGGACGAAAAGGACCTGCTCGCTGCCGCGGAGGTGCTGAAGCGCGATCCGCGGGAGGTCGCCACCTTCCTTACATCCGCCGGTCGGGAGCGGCCATCGACGCAAGGGGGGAGAGAGTGGCTCGACTCGTTGCACACCGAATACTCGCGCTGGGAGGCCGGGCAGCGGGAACGGCTCATGGTGCCGGCGGACATGACCATGTTCGAGGTGGAGAGGCGGCTGAGCAGGAACGACCTGAAGCTTGCCGGGCCGGAGGAGCTGGCGCGGCCGGCGTTCCGCGAGGGATACCGACCGGGTGACCCGATTTCGGAGGATGCCTTCGCCGATCTCCGGGATGCCTACCGCTACGCCGTGACGCACTACGAGCCGGCGTTGGAGGTGAACGAGCCGTGGCCGGACGAGTCCAGGAGGGACCTCGCGGCCAGGCTGACGAACTGTCCGGTGGTGGCGGTTCAGGTGGCGAAAGTCATTGAGCACAACCAGTCGTATGAGGCCGAGGGAAGCCCGCCGATGCCGGGATGGCAGATCGAGCAGGCGATCGGGAAGGAATTCGGCGCGTCGTTCCCGAACTTCGCGGCGGCCGACAAGCACATCCGGGCCGTGTTCAAGCCTGGTGAGCAGGGTTTGGTGTCCTTCCGGTCGCCGGGCGGGCACCGGCACATCTACAACTTCCACCGGCGCCTGTCCGGCTCCGTCGACTATGTGGCCATGCAGCGGGTGTCGAAGAAGCTCGGCGGTAAGTCGGGGATGGCCGACCTGTCGATCGAGCACGAGGACGTGCGGATCGTGAAACTGGAGCGGGGCGGGGACTATCGGGTCCCGCGTGCCGGTGGTCATCGGCGGTCACCCGCGCGAGGCGCGAGATACCAGAGTGAACCGCATGCCGGGCTGGATTCCCGTTCCGGCACGAACCGTCTGGTCGACCGGCCTTCGTCTCCTCCGCCTGAGTGGGAGTCGCGGCGGGTGGCGCGGCAGCTGGCGCGTCCGGCCTGGTACGGGGACCTGCTCGCCGATGAGCCGGCCGACTGTCGTGCCCGCGCCGAAGTCCTCAGCGACGTGGATGCCGGGTTGCCGGTCCTTGCCGAACGGCTGGCCGGAAACCACGGCAAGAGCATGGAGTGGGCCTTGGCTCAGGTCGACGCGGCCGCGCGCGCCGACTTGCTTGCAGCGAAGGCTGCCGGACTTCCCTACAGCACCGATGAACTGGCTTATGCGTACGGTAAGGACGAGGGGTGGGCCACCAAACAGGCCGAAGCCACGGACCGAGCGTCGCAGACGGCTGTCCGCACTTTCGACTACCTCTGGAATTCTCTCACTGAGAAGACTGTTCCGGAATTGACGGAAAAGATTGTTGGAAGTATTTGCGACGCCGCAGAATTTGCTCCGAGTCAACGCTATCTCACTAGAGTGAGGGAGACGGTCCGGCGCAGATGGGAATGGGCGAAGGAGAAAACCCGGAACGGCGAAGTGTGGGTCAGTGGAGTTCGTCGCCTGGAACTTGCACTCGTCGTTTCTTCGGTAGGCCCAAGCGAGTTGCGCTGGCTCGAAGAGGAATTTAGCGCCAGACTGCAAAAGGTAGCATTGCGATTACTGGAGTTCCCGCCGAATTTCGAGCTGATGAAAATGCAAGCCAAATACCACGGTGAAGACAAGCCGGGAAATCGGCGATACGCAAGCTTGGGCACGCATGTGAAGTACTTCACGGAAGAGGAGCGAAAGGCCTATCTGATCACGGTAGGGCCGGATGGCCTTCTTTACGATAGTATCGGGCGTGTTTTTGATACGACTGGGCGAGGTTCGGGGGGTGGTGATAAGTTCATCTTCGTGATGGACGAGGAAGGGGTCCTTTATTCAGCGAAAAAATCTGCCGGAGAGCTTCAGCATTCCAGCTTTCTTTCGGGGGGCGATACCGCCGGAGCTGGGTATATTCGGGTCGAAACGGGTAGGTTACTGCATATTATCGGTCGCAGTGGACATTATCGACCTATGGAAAAACATGTCATGCAGACTGTGGATAACCTGGTTCGACAAGGAGCGGAGTTCCGCTACGCAAGAATTCAGGTACTTAAATCTTGATCATGTACGAGGTGGGGTATGGTGGACAAGTGGCGAGGCGTGGTGAACGGCATCTGCGAAAGTATCCTGCCGCGCGAATCGCTCGACGGTGTGACAGCGGCCCGGATCGCCCGCGTGCTTGTGCGCGAGCCGTTGGGATATCTGACAGTCGAGGATGAGTTCGCGGCCCTGGAAGCCGCGATCCGGCCGGGTACCGATCTGACCGAGGTGACACCGCCGCCGCACGGTGCGGCTGCCATGCGTGCGTTCCTGGCCGCGATTCTGAACGAAATGGAGGCGCGGCGCCCTTGGCCCGCGCCGGCTGTCCGCAGGGTGCCCCCGTCGCAGTGGCGGAGTTTTCCGGACATCCCGGTCGCGCGTGTCGGGCTGCCCTACGCGTACGTGGGGATGCAGGCGGGTGCGGTGTTCTGGTCCCTTGGGGAGGATGATCCGCGTAAGGTCTTGATTCTGCGCCTGGCTTCGGGAGCGGAACTGGCTTTCGTCGCGCCCTGGTGGGACGGCAGTGACGACGTCGCGGTGTTGCTGCGTGGCTCGGAGAACGCGCGCGAAGCAGTGGCCGAACTGTTCCGCGTTACCAGTCTGGAACCCACGTTCGTCACGATGCTGCGATGAGCCGGTGGTGGCCCGCGGTGCGCGCGAACTGGAGTCGGCTCAAGATCTACCGGTAGCGGATGACGTGCACCGCCATCGGATCCTGTTCGAAGACCGGGAGATTGTCCTCGGCCATCGAGTCGATGAGCCGTACCCCCTCGGGCTCGTTGAGCGCGATGAGCAGGTTGCCCACGGTTTCCCGGCCCCGTGCGTCCTGCCGGCGGATCCATACCACTGCTCGTGAATCCTGCGGGGTGCCCGACAACTCGGTGAGTGCCTCGCCCCAGCTGCGGTGCTCGGCAAAGCTCACCGGGGTGCCCAGCTCACGCATGGTCGGCTGGAACCAAGCCGCGGTGCCGGGGGCAGGCGGGTTGCCCAGCCCGTCCTTCCTGGCGTCCCAATCGGACAGATAGGACCACGGATCGTTGTTGGGCAGCCCGAACGGCTTGCGGCCGGCTTCCTTGGGTACCACCAGCGCGGCGTCCAGCATCTGATCCCGCCACTCGCCGGTCTCCTGGAATCGCCGCGTGGTGCACGCGAACAGCCAGCCCCGTTCGGTCTCGTCGTCCTGATCGGGCCGGACCAGGACCACCGGGTCGGGATAGGTGTGCTCCAGCCAGCTGGTCGCCTTGTCCAATGCGGCCCGCAGGTCCGGCGCCGGGGCCTCCCACGGCACCGAAAAGGACGTCGTTTCGGTGACGACCGGGCGGTGGAACCGCGCGACCACGAGCTGGCCGATCTCGTCGTCGTCCAGCCGGGCCAGCGCACCCCGCTGTCCGTCCAGGAAGACCACCTGGCGCTCGTCGTGGAAGCCGTAGAGCAGATGGCCGGTCAGCTCGGAACCGGAGAGCTGCCGTCGCAACCACACCGCGGTACGGGTACCCGGGCCGCCCTCCTGCAAAGCCGACGACACATCCGCCCAGGTGGAACTGGTGAACACCTCGGAGTCCGGGAAGTGCGTGTTCAGCATCCGGTCCCACCAGCCGGGCGCCTCGTCCAGCGGGACCCACGGCAGCGCCGAGGTGGGGCGGCGGTCCACGGCGGCGTCCGTCGCGACCAGACAGCCGCGGGCGTTGACCCGCCACCGCCACGGCCGCGGATCCAGGTCCGCCGCCGGCGACGCGTTGAACTCCTCATTCAGCGGATCGGCGGTGGAGACCGGGAATGGCTGACCGCCGTCCTTGGGTACCGCGATCGTGGCGGCCAGCATCGGCTCGGCCGAGCTACTCGTGTAGTCGCAGCCGTACAGCCAGGTCTGGTCGCCCTCGCGCAGGGGCTGGGTGTCGGCGAGGGTGACCAGACCGCGGTAGGTACGTTCCAGCCAGTCCGCCGCCCTGCTGGTGGGATCGTCGCTCATAAGTCACCTCGGTCGCATCTTGCCGGACAGCCCGATCTCAGGTCGCTTCGCCTGTGCGTCTCCCGGACGTGACGCCGGTGTCCGGATCGGGCTTCGCCGGTTCGCCCTGCCCGGAATCCATCGGAGACGCTACCAATAGCACAGGGTATGCCTCGGCCAAGTCGAGGACGGACGAGCAGCTCTGCCCGAAAGTATTCAACCGATGTCCGGAGTGAACCGCGAGCGGGGTCCGCGCTGTCCGGTGCGGGCCCCCATCCTCCCCTTCAGGGCATGAGATGGGTTCCTCGCGCCTATCCGATCGGTGGAACGACGTCGAACGTCCTCATCCGGCTGACGAGTTCCGGCTCACCTGGAAGCGGTTTTCCTCTTGGCGATGCCAAAGCGCCGCACAGATCTCGTGCACCCCTGCCTGAAGGTGCCGGCGGTAGCTGCTGAACGGAACGCCGAGCCGGGCCGCGGCGGCTTTTTGGTTGGTCTGACGATCGAGGTAGGTGGCCTGGATCGCGCGCTGGTGTTTGATGCGCCGTGGGTCCTGGCGCAGGGCGTCGACGGTGGAGGTGACCGCCGTGCGCAGGGCTGCGGTGCCCCCGTGGATCCGCACCAGTGGGTTCGCCGCGACCGCTTCGTCATCGTGCCAATCGCGCAGGGCTTGCTTGACAGCGGCGAAGAACTCTTCCCGGGAAAACGCCGGTGCCGGTGGGACGTCCCGCGCGACGTCACCCGGGGCGCCGCGCTGACTCAGCGTTTTCTCGATTCTTTCGAAATGCGGTTCCATGGGGACCTCCCGCCAATCGTGCACGACGACACCCCAGCCCCCCGCCCCCAGTTCGGGTATCGAACGGAGGGTACGGAAGTCGTACTGCTCGATCCCGGGACCGAAGGTTTCGATCTCCGGTATCAGCATGAAGGTCGCGACGAGGCCGTCCCGTTGGTGCATCGAGAGGGTGGACATGAACGAGGCGTTGAGGACGGTTTCGGACATGCAGCGCTCGGCGGAGACCACCGGAACCTGAAAGCGAGCCATCCCGACATATTCTCCGTGGCCTAGCCGGTCGACGCGATCGAGGTACTCCCGGATCGGGGCCAGCGCGGGATCGCCGGTCAGGTCGTCGGTTTCCGGGGACAGCCGCAGCCAGGCGAAGAACGACACCGGCGTCAGATCTTCGGCACGGCAGCTGATCTTGAACGCCTCCGGTTTCCGATCGAGCCAATAGGCCACCAGTCGCGCGCATTCGTCGTTTTCGTTCTCGCGTGTGATGCGCAGTACGTCCTCGCGCATTTCCGGTGTGTAGTCGCTGATGAACAGCGATTCACGCTCCTGGTCGGCCATGATCTGGGCGTATTCCTGGTCGAGGTACCGGGTGAGGTAGAGAACGTCCCTGACCGCCACCTCGACCGCGTTTCCCGAGACGGCCGACGGAGCTCTGAGCAAGTAGCGGTACAGACGCATGTGCAGGTCGTGGTAGGCGACTGGGTCGCGCCATTTGAAGGAGGAGTCGAGCACTTCGCGTACGAGTTCGTGGCAGACCAGTCCGTGCTGTCCTGCTTCGACGTACGGCAATTCGGTGAGCCAGTCGAACACGATGCGTGCGTCGTGTTCATCGAGTCCGGTGCGGAGTAGTCCGAGGGTGACGTGGCGTACGTGGCCGCTCACGCGTAGGCCGTATTCGTGCGCTGCCGAGGGGACTCGGTCGATCATGTGGGCCAGCAGGGTTTCGATGACGTGCGGGCTGGGTTCCCACGCGGTGTTGCCGGCCAGGCCGGGTTTGGCGGAGGTTTCTTCGGCGGCCAGGCACAGGGTGAGCGGATGCCCGGCGGCGAAGCCGTTCACCGGGGAGCGCAGGTGATCGGGAACACCGCGGCCGGCGAGCAGGGCGTCGGCCTCGTCCGGATCCAAGGGTGCCAGGGGGATGGTGTGGACGAGGTGCCGCCATCCGGGGTCGAGGGTCCAGTGTGGTTCGGGGCGGTGCCGCCCGGCGATGACGACGACGGTGTCCTCAGGCACCGTGGCCAGGAGTTGCCCACGCAGCCAGGTTTCCAGGGGCCGGCAGTGCTCGAACCCGTCGATGACGAGCACCGGCCGATCACCCGCGTGCACCGGCGCGGCGGCCTCCGCCAGCGCGGTGGCGGAAGTGAGCACGTATTCCCCGTCCACCCACACCACCGTGTGGCCCCGCACCGCGGCGTCATCGGCCAGGTGCCGCAGCAGCGCCGACTTCCCGATCCCACCCGGACCATGCACGAACAGCACCTGCGGAGCACCTGGTTCACCGCGAAGGGCTGCAGCGAAAACCCGCCGATACTCGACCCGGCCGATGAAACCCGCACGAGAGAACTGCCGCACACGATCAGCCAACGAACGCCGCTCGCTCGGGCGGGCAGTGGGGAAGGGTACTATCTCGTTCACGCGCCGGTCCCTTCGAACTCGGGCGAACTCACGCGCTCGTGCTGCTCAACCAGCCGCCGGCGTCGAGCACCCGGCTGACCCGCGGTGTCCTCCGTGACTACACCGAGGCGCCTCATTCGGCTGACGAGTTCCGGTTGTCCTGGACGCGGTTTTCCTCATGGTGTTGCCAGAGTGCGGCGCAGATTTCGTGCACGCCCGACTGGAGGTGCCTGCGGTGGGTGCTGAACGGAACGCCGAGCCGGGCGGCCGCGGCTTTCTGATTGGTGTCACGGTCGAGGTAGGTGGCGTGGACGGCGCGCTGATGTTTGATGCGCCGCCGGTCCTGGCGCAGGGTGTCGACCGTGGTGACGACCGTCGTACGCAAGGTACGGGCATCGCCGTAGGCTCCGATGAGCTGGTTCACCGCGATCGCCTCTTCGTCATGCCAGTCGCGCAGGGCCTGCTTGACCGCGGCGAAGAACTCCTCTTGGGACATCGCCGGTGCGGCACGGACATCGCTAGCGGAGTCGCCCGGTATGACGCCACACCGCATTGTCTTCTCGGTTCGTTCGAGAAGCTGCCCTAGGGAAACCTCGCGCCAATCGTGCATGCACAGCCCCCAGGTCTTGTCGTCGAACTCGGGGATCGCCCGGTACAGCCAAAAGTCGTACGCTTCCAGGTGGGGCGCCATGTTCGTGACGTTCGGCACGAGTACGAAGCTCGCGACGAGCCCGTTTCGCCGATGCAGCGACCTGGTGGATTGATACCCGGTGTGGAGGTTCATCCCGGTCACGTAGTGTTCGGCGGACAACGCCGGAACGTGGAAGCGAGCCACCCCGACATGTTCTCCGGGTTTCACCTGGCCGGTTTGATCGAGATACTCCTGTATCGGCGCGAGCGCGGGGTCGCCACTCAGCTCGTCCGTTCCCGGGTGCAGGCGTAGCCAGGCGTTGAAGGACACTATCGTCATGTCCTCGGCGCGGTGGTGGACGGTGAAGCCTTCCGGTTGTCTGTCGAGCCAGTAGGCCACCAGACGCGTGTGCTCCTCGCCCCGGTCCTCGTGCGCCAGGCGCAGCAGATTCGCACGCATTTCCGGCCGGTAGGCACTTTCGAACAGCGCCTCGCGTTCCCGAAAAGCGAGGACCGCCTTGTTCGCCGGGCTGAGGTGGCGACAGAGGTACAGCAGATCGTTCGCCGCCACATCGATCTCGGCGTCCGAAACGGTTGGCCGGCTGTCGAGCAAATGCCGCCACAAGCGCAGGTTCAACTCGCCGTAGGCGACGGGGTCGCGCCATTTGAAGGAGGAGTCGAGTACCTCGCGGACGAGTTCGTGGCAGACCAGTCCGTGGCGTCCTGTTTCGACGTACGGTAATCCGGCCAGCCAGTCGAACACGGTGCGTGCGTCGTGTTCGTTCAGTCCGGTGCGGAGCAGCCCGACGGTGACATGGCGTACGTGGCCGGCCACGCGTAGGCCGTATTCGTGCGCGGCCGAGGGCACCCGGTCGATCATGCGGGCCAGCAAGGTTTCGATGATCTGCGGGCTGGGTTTCCACGCGGCGTCGCGGGTCGTGGTGGGTGGGGCGGAGGTTTCTTCCGCCGCCAGGCAGAGAGTGAGCGGATGCCCGGCCGCGAAGCCGTTCACGGTGGCGTGCAGTTCGCCGGGAACACCGCGCTGGGCGAGCAGATCACCGGCCTCGTCCGGGTTCAGGGTCGTCAGGGCGATCGTGCGCACAAGGTGCTGCCACCCCGGGTCGAGGGTCCAGTGCGGGTCGGGGCGGTGCCGCCCGGCGATGACGACGACGGTGTCCTCGGGCACGGTGGGCAGCAGCTGCTCGCGGATCCAGGTTTCCAGGGCCTGGCAGTGCTCGAATCCGTCGACGACGAGCACCGGCCGTGCACTCGCGTGCACCGGCGCGACGGCCTCGGTCAGCGCGGTGGTGGAGGTGAGTACGTATTCCCCGTTCACCCACACCACGGCATGCCCCCGCTCCTCGGCGTCGTCGGCCAGCCGCCGTAACAACGTCGACTTCCCGATCCCTCCCGGACCGTGCACGAACAGCACCTGCGGGGCACCCGGCTCACCGGCAAGCGCCGAGCCGAAAACCCGCCGATACTCGGTCCGTCCGACGAAACCCGCACGAGAGAACTGCCGCACACGATCAGCTATCGAACGCCGCCGGCTCGGACGGGCGGTCGAGAGAGGAAGTACCTCGGTCACGCGTCGGCCCCTTCGTTCTCGGGCGGTTTGAGCAGTGATTCCACAGTGGATAATGTGAAGACTTTTCTGTTCTATGGTCCGGAGTCAGGCTCGGCGAAACTCTTTCCGCGCGGAAAGTCCCGCGCGACGGGGATGTGGCGCAGAAGGTGTCATAGTGGTCATCGGTACGTTCTCGCTGTCACCAGGTTAACCGTGTAACTAGAATGATGGCGTCGAGCTTACCCGCTCGGACGCGAGGCCGGGATGTGAGATCTGGCTCGTTCGCGCCGGAGGCCCGGCGCCTGGGTGTGGCCGGTGCGCGGGGGTTCAGCGCGGCGAAGCCGTCGATCCGGTCGTCGGCTCGCCTGTGCTGCCGCGCACCACCAGTTCGGTGGGCAGCGTGACGAGGTGTGTTCCCGGCGTCCCGTTGATGTTGTTCAACAGCAGGCGGGCCGCCTCCTGTCCCTTCTGCGTCATGGGCTGCCGGACCGTGGTCAGCCCCGCGGCCGCCGCGGCGGGCAGATCGTCGAACCCGATCACGGCCAGGTCTTCGGGAACGCGCAGGCCGCGGCCGGCCGCCGCGTCGAGCAGGGCCAGTGCCAGCACGTCGGTCGCGGCCAGCACCGCCGTCACCGAACGGGTGTCGAGCAGCATTTCGGCGCCCGCGCGGGACTGTGCCGCGCTGAACCCACCGGCCTCGACGACCGGGAGCACGCCGACCCCGGCCTCGGCGAAGGCGTCGCGGTAGCCCTTGACCCGCGCTTTCATGACCCGGTCACGGGCATGGGCGATCCGCGAGTGGGACGCCGCCCCCGAACGGCCGTCCGGGCTCAGGCGGCTGACCAGCACGGCCACGTCGCGGTGGCCGAGCGCCAGCAGATGCCGGGCCGCCTCGCGGGCCGCGCCACGGTCGTCGATGCCGACCCGGGAATGTCCCTCGAGCGCGGGACCGTCGATGGTCACCACCGGCAGCCGGCGGCGCAGGACACTGTCGAGCACGGGATGGCGATCCGGCATCGCGTACACCATGAAGCCGTCGACCACGCCACGCAGCAACGCGTCGAGGCTCGCGGCGGCGGGTATCGCCTCCAGAGGCGCGGGCAGCAGGGTCAAGGCGATCTGGGCCAGTTCACCCACTTCCGCGATGCCGCGCATCAGCAGCGCCACCCCGGGGTCTTCGAACGCGTAGGGCAGCGAATCGGTCAGGATCAGCCCCAGCGCGCCGACCTTGCCCGTGCGCAGGCTCCGGCCGGTGGGATTCGGTCCCGGATATCCCAGTTCCGCGGCTGCCGCGAGGATGCGTGACCGTTGCTGCTGGGAAAGCTTGTCAGGCCGGTTGTAGGCGTACGAGACGGCCGCGTGCGAGACTCCGACGGCTTCCGCCACATCTCGCATGGTTACCAAGGACGGCCTCCCACTTCCACTTCGGCTACGTTTCGTCGCGTCCTTGTCGCTGCGGATATGCTGCGTCGTGGACGATCGAAGCTCCCCCGGCCGTCGCTCGGCGTCGACGGGTCGCTCCTCAGGGTAGGTTATACGGTTAACCGTCGGCTAACCGAAAGCCCGCGCGGATCCGGCCGGACAACGATTACTGCCCGCTTGGGCACGGGTGCGTCGTCGTGACGATTCCGTGATAGGGCCTGCCTACGGTCGCGTTTGTTGGTTACCGCCGCGGTAAGGAGCGGTCATTGTCCTCCACGATCGATGTCATTCCGCTGCCGTCGCCCCGAGAGCGGGAGTGTCCTTTCGGGCCCGCGCCCGAAATCTCCGGCCTTCGGCGCGACGCACCGGTAACGAAGGTGGCGTGCCCGACCGGGATCGAAGCCTGGCTGGTCACCCGTTACGCCGATGTCCGGGAGGTGCTGGGTGACCAGGAGCGGTTCAGCGCGCGCTCCGGCCAGGCCGGTCACGTACTGCTGAACCAGCCCCCGGACGCCGGTGTCGAGGAGGGCGACTTCAACCGGATGGACAGCGCGGATCACCTGCGTTTCCGCCGGGTGATCGCGCCCGCGATCACCACGGTGAAACGCACCGAGCTGTTCCGGCCGCTGGTTCAGCGCATCACCGACGACCTGCTGGACGAGCTGGCGGGGGAGACCGGCCCTGTCGACCTGCACGCCAGGTTCGCCACACCGCTCACCTCGTCGGTGATCGCGGAGTTACTCGATGTCCCGCCCGGGGACAGGGTGTTGTTCCGCAACGCCGCCAGGGCGCTGTTCGACGGGCACGTCGAAGCCGACGAGCTGGCGGCGGCGAATGTCCCTCTGTACGCCTACCTGGCCGAACTGGTGGCCCGCCGCGTTCAGGAGCCCGGCGAGGACGTGATCAGCGTGATGGCCGCCAGGGCACGGGCGGCGGATCAGCCGCTCACCCAGCTCGAACTGACGAAGGTGGCGGCGAGCCTGCTGGCCGCCGGTTACGACACCACGGCGGGCATGATCACCTACGGCATGCTGGCGTTGCTGCGCGACCCGGACCAGCTCGCGATCCTCCGCGACCACCCGGCGCTCGCCCCGAACGCCGCGGAGGAACTCGTTCGCTTGCTGAGCACGGGCAATGGCCTGATGCGAGTGGCCACTGTGGACACCGAACTCGCGGGCACCCGCATCGCGGCGGGCGACTACGTCGTCGTCGCGATCCAGGCAGCCGATCACGATCCGGACCGGTTCCCCGAGCCGGAGCGGCTGGACGTCACGAGGACGCGTGCCGCGCATCTCGGTTTCGGCCACGGTTCGCACCAGTGTCCCGGACAGCACATCGCCCGGCTGGAGCTGTCCACCGTGCTGGCTACGCTGCCACGCCGGATCCCCTCGCTGCGGCTGGCCGTGCCGTTCGAGGAGATCCAGTTCAAAAAGGACACCGTCGTGCTCGGGCCGGTCGCGCTGCCGGTCGCCTGGGACGAGGTGCTGCCCGCCGGGTAGCCGTCGAAGGCGTTCTCAGTCGGGCTCGAGGATTTCGGCCAGCCGGAGGGTGTCTTGCAGGTAGCGTTCGTAGGGGAAGCCGGCCGCGATGAGTGCGGTGCGGAATTCGTCGTGGAGCGGTTTTCCGGCGCTGTGGAAGGCTTTTCGGCCGGTGTTGGTGAGGCGGACCAGTCGTCGTCGTGCGTGGTCGGGGTCGATGGTGATGTGTACGAGGCCGTCTGCTTCGAGTGGTCGTAGTGCCCGGCTGATCGCGGGGTCGGATACCGACAGTGCCTGTGCGAGGCGGTGTTGTGTCGCCGGTTCGATGTCTTCGAGTGTGCCCAGCAGTCGTATCTGGCTGTAGGTCAGGCCGTCTCGGTCGTCGGTGCGTCGCCGGGTCGCTTCGCCCAGCAGCATGACGACCCGGTGCAGCAGGTCTGCGAGTCCGTCGTCCATGGTGTCAGCGTAGCAGAGTGTTGACACGTTAATGTTAACAAGGTAAGACTGAGGGTATGGACACTTTCTCTTACCTCGCCCAGTCAGCCTTCCCCGTGGTCTGGATCCTGATCCCGGCCATCGGCGCCGCCGTGCGGGCCCGTCACGCCGCCTCGGCCCGGGAACGGCTGGAGATCTGGCAGCGCTGGTGGGCCATCGGCGCGATGGGGATCGGCAGTCTGTGGATGACGGTCGCGTTCCTCGCCGTCCCGGACGTGATGGCCACCGCGATCGGCTTCCCCCGGACGCCGTTCCTGTTCGAGATCGCCTTCGCCAACCTCGGGCTGGCCGTCCTGGGATTCCGCGCCGCTTCGGCATCCGCGCGTGAGCGGATCACCATCGGGCTCGGTGCCGGGATGTTCCTGTGGGGAGCCGTGGTCGGTCATGTCTACCAGTGGTTCGCGGGCGGTGACCACGCCCCCGGCAACACCGGCGGGGTCCTGATCACCGACATCCTGATCCCGGCCGTGATGATCATTCTGGCGGTGCGGTCCCGGCGACTGGCGGCCACGCCCCAGCCGACCGTCGAGATCGCCGCCTGACACCCGGGGGAGCCGGTCCTGGGTGCGTCGGTGTGGTGATCACGAGGTGAGGTGCGTGTCCGGGATCCATGAGCCGTGGATTCCGCTGGGCACGCGCCGGGGCAGGTCGACCGTGGCGGTGGTGCTCAGGTCGTGTGCGTCGAGGACGAGCAGCTGGGATGCGTTGGCGCGCAGGTCGCTGACGATCGTCAGCAGGTAGCCGTCGTCCTCGCCGGTGGCGCCCGCGGCGGGGACGAAGACGGCTTCGCCGGCATGCCGGCCGGGCCCCGGCCGGTGCAGGTGCCGCTCGCCGGTGGTCGTGTTCAGTTTGACGATGGCGAATTCGTCGAGCCCCGCTCCTGGGAAGGCGACCGAGTAGCTGATCGCGGAGGGCAGGCCGGTGCGGTCGTCGTTGATGCTGGGGAAGTCCGTCACCAGGTCGTCGAGTTCCTGTTCGGTCGCGGTCCCGGTCGCCGGGTCCAGCAGCCACCGGGTCGCGATCGCCCCGCTGACCGGGGTGGTCGGATAGCCGGGCGCGCCGATCCACCACTTCCACGAGGTCGCCCAGGACGCCTGGTCGTAGGCGGGTCCTTCGAGGACGATCTTGCCGTCCGGCGTGTCGTAGGCGTTGGTGACGTGCAGCAGGGCGCGCTGGCTGACCGGGATCCAGGTCACGTGCGGGGCACCGACGCGGTCGAGGACACCGATGCGGGCCGGGTAGTCGTCATGCCAGCGGTAGGGGATGCCCGAGGTCTCCTCGGGGTCGAAAACGACTGGCAGGTCGAGGAAAACGGCTTTGGTCGCGGTGATGGCGAAGTCGTGCATCAGGCTCGGGCCGCTGCCGTCGACCACGTGGCTGCGCGTGATGTGGCCCTCGGGCGAGGCGACGTAGTAGGTCAGGTGCGGCGGGAACGGCGAATAGCTGAAGAAGTGCAACTCGCCCGTCGCCGGGTCCTGCTTCGGGTGCGCGGTCATCGCCGAGGTGAGCTTGCCGTGGAAGTCGAACGGGCCGACAGTGTCGAGTTCGGGCGTGACCTCGTAGGGCAGGTTGGCTTCTTGGAGCGCGAGGAGCCGGCCGCCGTGCTCGATGATGTGGGTGCCCGCGACGCTGGCGGTGAGATCGATGCTGCCGTCTTCGCGCACGAGCGGTGCACCGTCGAGAGCCGGGGTTCTGACCCAGCGGTTGCGATACCACTGGGCGCGCCCGTTCGCCAGGTGGACGCCGTGCAGCATGCCGGAACCCTTGAACCAGTGGCTGGGGGTGATGCCGGGCTTCGGGTTGTGGCCGTTGCGGACGTATTCACCGTTCAGTTCCGGCGGCAATGCGCCGGTGACCGGCAGATCCACCGCGGTGGTCTCGTCGGGGACAGGGGTGTAGTGCCCGGTCAGGTAGGGCTTGGTCGTCATGATGATTTCCTTTTCCTGCAACGGTTTCAGTGCTTGCGAAGGGCCGGTGCCCACGACAGCAGCAACGCCAGGCCGGCGAGTCCGGCCGCGGTGGCGAAGGCGGTGGCGAAGTGCGGAACGGGACCGGTGCCGGTCGCGACGGCGACCAGTGTCGCCAGACCGAGCGCACCGCCCATCTGGCGCGTGGTGTTGACCAGGCCGCTGACGAGTCCGGCTTCGCCGGGAACGGAATCGGCTACGGCGAGGGTGGTGACGTACACGAGACCGACCCCGATTCCCGCGCCGATCAACAGGAACGGCCCCACCAGCGCGGCATAGGCGGGGCCTGGCCCCAGTGCCAGCCATGCGAGCCCGACGGTCAAGGACACGAGGCCGCCGGCGAGCGCGGTGCGGGAGCCCACGACCGCGGCGATCCTGGGCGCGAGCAGCCCGCCGGCGGTGATCGCCGCCGCGATCGGTACCTGGGTGACGCTGGTCGCCACCGGGCTCATGCCCAGCACGATCTGCTGGTACTGGGGCAGGAAGTAGAACATGCCGACGCTGACGGCGCCGAGCAGTGTCATGATCGCGTTGGCCGCGACCAGCGGAGCGCGGGTGAACACCCGCAGCGGCACGAGCGGCCGGGCGACGCGCCGCTCGACGGAGAGGAAAGCGGCCAACGCGATCACGCCGAGGACGAGCGCGCCGAGGGTGACGCCGGCCGTCCAGCCGGCATGTGCACCGCTGACCAGACCGTAGGCGATGCTCGCCATGGCGAGCGTGACGGTGGCCGCGCCACCGATGTCGAACGTGCCGCCCGCGGCAGGGAACGGGCGCACCGTCCACAGCACCACCGCGGCGACCAGCAGTCCCATCGGTGCGTTGATCAGGAAGATCCACGGCCAGCCCAGGGTCTGGCTCAGCACGCCGCCGAGGAGGACGCCCGCGATGCCGCCCGCACCGGACACTCCGCCCCAGATGCCCATCGCCCTGGCGCGCCCGGCGCCGTCGGGAAACAAGGCCATCACGATGGACAGCGCCGCCGGTGCCATGACCGCCCCGCCGGCTCCCTGCGCCAGCCGCGCGCCGATCAGGACCGGCCCGGTCGGAGCGAGCGCACATGCGGCCGATGCCGCGACGAACACGGCGAGACCCGCGACGAACACCCCGCGGCGACGGAACACGTCGGCGAGCCGGCCGCCCAGCAACAGCAAACCGCCGAACGCGACGAGGTAGCCGTCCACCACCCAGGACAGCTCGGCCGGACCGAGGCCGAGACCGGCGCGGATGGACGGCAGCGCGACGTTCACGATCGACGAATCCAGCACGACCATGAACTGGGCCGCGGCCAGCGCGGCGAGCGCGAGCCCCTGGCGGCCCGCGTGCCGGTGATCCGAGGTGAGCGACCCGGCTGTGGTGTGTGATTGATCAGCCACTTTCGTCTCCTGAAAAGGCCCGCGCACGGGCCGGACCTCGGTCGGCTGCCCTGGAGCGCCGCGCGATGAGCTATTCGGCCGTGCCCTCGACGTGTGCCTTGATCAGTTCCAGGCCGGGCTGGATGAGGGCGGGGTCTTCGACCGGGTGCGGGCCGGGCGGCTCGGTGTCCGGGATCAGCCGCTCGAACAGGCGGCAGAACAGGGTTGTTCCGTCGCCGAGGTCGAAGGTGGTGAAGGTGGCGATCGCGTGCATCGGGGCCAGGGTGCCGTCGTCGTACACGTCCCGGCCGACCACCGTCCACAGTTTGCCGGGGACCCGCGCCACCACGGTGTAGAGCTTCGGCTTCTCGTTCAGTTCCGGCTGGATGGTTTCGAGCAGTTCGTCGCCCATCTCGGCGGGGACGTTCTCTTTGCCGCGTCGTACTTCGGTGCCGAGGGCCATCGGCAGCCATTTCGGCAGGTTCGACCAGGTGGTCACCCAGTCGTACACGTCCTGTGCGGGGCGGTTGATGACGATGCGGTTTTCGACGAACCGGATGTTCAGGTTGTCCGGGATCTGGGGCACGTACAGGGCGGTTGTCATGATCTCTCCTTGTTTCGATGGTGGGACTGGGAAAAGCGGTCGGCCGCGGTCACTGGGAGGGGGCGTGCTGCCCGGTCATCAGCGCGGCGAGGTCGTCCGGTTCCAGGAACGACGGTGGCGGGGGCGGGCCCCAGCTGAACAGGCCTTGCGCGCCTTCGAAGACTTCCGGGGTCCAGATCTCGTCTTCGGGGATACAGTCCATGTCGGCGTAGTACTCGCTGAAGTTTCCCGCGGGATCCTTGAGGTACCAGAAGAAGTTGGACCCCGCGTGGTGCCGCCCGAGGCCCCAGACGTGCCGGTCGGGGTTGCCTGCCAGCATCGCTTTCGCGCCTCGCCCGACGTCGTCGATGTCGTCGACCTGCCAGGACGTGTGGTGCAGGAAGTTCACCGGTGCGGCGAGTGCCAGCACGTTGTGGTGATCGACCGAGCAGCGCATGAAGGCGCCTTTGTCGCCGATGTAGTCGCTGACCTTGAAGCCGAGTCCGTCGGTGAAGAACCGCATGGTGGCTTCGAGATCGGTCGTGCCCACCACGCAGTGGCCGAGCTTCTTGGGCCGGATCGGGTCCTCGCGCAGCACTCCGGGCGCGCGGCCGAACCGTTCGATGCGGCCGGGCCCGTTGTACGGAGTGGCCGGGACGGGCTGCTGCACGATCCGCGGCGCGATTTCGACGCGGACGGTGAAGCCGGAAACCGGCTCGATCGCGGTGACCGCGGTGCCGTCCGCGCCGCCCGCCAGGCCGAGGCGGTTCAGCCGTGACGCGGTCCGCGCGAGGTCGTCGAGGTCGTCGACGCCCACCCCGAGTTCGAGCAACCGGCGGGTGGGGGCGTGCCGGACATGTAGCTGCTCGCCGCCTTCGAGGGTGGTGAAGGCCCCGTCGCCGAGGTGGGTGAGCCCGAAATCGGCGTAGTAGGCGATGGTGTCCGCGACGTTCGGGACCCCCATCGTGACCCGGGTGAGGCGGTGCATGCCCATGTCAGTCCTCCTGTGCGGTCACGAATGTCTGGCGCATCTCCCCGATGCCTTCGATCCAGCTGACGAGCTGCTCGCCGGGCCGCAGGAACCGCTTCGGCGTGCGGCCCACGCCCACGCCCGCCGGGGTTCCGGTGAAGAGGAGATCGCCTGGGTACAGGGTGATAGTGCGCGACAGCGCGGAAATCAGCCTGGCGACCGGGAAGATCAGCTCACGAGTGTGGCCGTTCTGCACGGTCTCGCCGTCGACCGCGCAGCCGAGCGCCAGGTCGTCCCGGTTCGCCAGCTCGTCCGGTGTGACCAGCCACGGCCCGACCGGCGCGAAGTTCGGGAACGACTTGCCCAGGCTGAACTGCGGGGCCGGACCGGCCAGTTGCGAGATGCGTTCGGACAGATCCTGCCCGATCGTCACCCCGGCGACGTGGTCCCATGCGTCGGATTCCGTGACGCGGGTGGCGGTCCGGCCGATGACGGCGACGAGTTCCACCTCCCAGTCCACGTCGCCGCCGGTGGGCAGCACGACTTCCGCGTCGGGACCGGTCAGCGCGGAAACGAACTTGGTGAACGTCGGGGGAAGCCCGTCCGGTGCTTCGAAACCGGACTCGGCGGCGTGGGCGTCGTAGTTCAGGCCGATCGCGATGATCTGCCGCGGGGCAGGGGAGGGCGGGCCCAGCTGCGCGCGGGTGAAGACGACGCCGGGTTCGGCGGGCGGCTGCTGCGCCCAGGCCTGGAACCCGTCCCAGTTCTCGTACACGGACGCGAGACCGGGGCCGAACTTGCCGCCCGACGCCGTTTCGACGTCGATTCCGGTGTCGTCGGCGGTCAGCAGGACCGCGCGTCCGTCCACATTGGCCAGTTTCATTGTTTTTGCCTTTCCGGGATTCGGCCGACCATCAGTAGGTGTAGGTGTAGGGGTTGTCGAGGACCTTGGTGTTGGGGATCTCCGGGTTCATGCCCTCGCGCCAGGCCTGCTCGCCGAGTTCGGCGCGCAGATAGTCGACGGTTGCCTCGACCGCGCGGCGGGCGCCGGCCAGGTCGACACCGACCAGGCGGTGATCGCGCTTCACGATCCGGCCGTCGACCAGGACCGTGTCGACGTCGGCGCGCTGAGCGTGCAGGACGACGTGCCCGTGCGGGTTCAGCAGCGGCGTCATCGCCGGCGAGTCGTCGTTGCGGACGAGCACGAGGTCCGCCTTCTTGCCGACCTCGACGCTACCGATCTCGCTGTCCCGCCCGAGCGCTCGCGCTCCACCGCGGGTGGCCCACTCGACGACCTGGTCGGCGCGCAGGGAGACATGGGTGATGGTCTCGTCGCGAGCGTGCGCCTGCAGGTGCTCGTAGGCGCGATCGGCACCCAGCGTCGTGCGCATGGCGGAGAACAGGTCACCGCTGCCGAGCACGCAGCTGTCCGGCGACAGCGACACCGGGATGCCGTGGGCGCGCAGGGCGGCCGTCGCGGGATAGCCCTGTCCGGCGTTCTGCTCGCTTTCCGCGGCCACCGACACCGATCCGCCGGTCGCCGCGATGCGGGCGTAGGAGTCCGCGGAGAACGTCGAGGCGTGCACATACACCGTCCTGGCCTCGCTGTAGCCGTGCTCGTGGATCAGCCGCAGGGCGTCGTCGCCACTCGCGCCCCGGATTCCGGCGTGCGTGGTCACCGCCAGGTCGAGGTCCCGGGCGACCTCGAACGCGGGCTGTTCGGGAAAGCCCGGATCGCCGGTGACGTCGAAGGCGATCTGGAAGCCTTCGAGATCGCCGGACCGGCGGTCGAAGAACTTGCGGAACTCCGGTGTGCCGGTCCAGTTCGCGGGCGCGTCCTGGATGTTGCCGTAGGCCAGCACGAACCTGCCCGGCACCGAGGCGAGCGCGTCGACCGCGGCGTCGGCGTGGTCGATCGTCTGCAGGCCGTGGGACCAGTCCACGCAGGTGGTGACCCCGGCGTCGAGCGCCTCCAGCGCGCCGAGGAGGTTCCCGGCGTGGATGTCCTCCGGCCGGAACTTCTTGCCCCAGTTCAGGTAGTACCACACGAAGTACTGCGTGAGCGTCCAGTCGGCGCCGTATCCGCGCGTCGTGGTCTGCCACATGTGCCGGTGGGTGTCGACCATCCCCGGCATCACGATCCCGCCGCGGGCGTCGATCTCCTCGGCGCCGTCGGGAACGACGAGATCGACACCGATGGCGGCGATCCGGCCGTCGACCACGAGAACGTCGTGGCCTTCGAGAACGGTGCGGCCGGAATCCATGGTGAGGACCGTCCCGCCACGGAGCACGGTCGGACGTCGAAGGGTGTTCGCGGGCATCGATGACTCCTGGTGCGGGTCGGGGTCCCAGGGGGCTTGAATTCGAAACTAGACCCAAACTTTCGAAAGTTCAAGCGGGATTCGTAAAGTGCTAGGATGGAAGGCATGACCAAGAGCGGCGGAGCGACCCGCACCGACGGCATCCACCAGGCGTTACGCGCCGACATCCTCGCCGGTCGGCTGGTGCCGGGCGACCGGCTCAAGTTCCCGGACCTGGCCGACCGCTACCAAGTGAGCGTCGGCGCCACCCGCGAGGCGCTGACGAGACTGGTCGCCGAAGGGCTGGTGGTGGCAAGGCCGCGTCAGGGCTACCTGGTCCGGCCGCTGTCCCATCAGGACCTTGCCGAGCTGACACAGGCGCGGGCGGAGATCGAATCCCTGGTGCTGGGGCTGTCGGTGCGGGAAGGCGACACCCGCTGGGAGGCCGATGCCGTTGCCGCGCACCACTTTCTGGAACGCGCGCCGTACCGCGACCCGGCCGACCCGGACCACCTGTCCGACGAGTGGTCACAGGCACACGCGGCCTTCCATCACGCACTGCTCGCCGGATGCCGCAACCAGCGGCTGCTCGACGCGGCCCGTGCGTTGCGGCAGGAGGCCGAACTGTACCGGCAGTGGTCGGTATCCCTCGGCAACGAACCCGGCCGCGACGTCGCCGCCGAGCATCGAGCACTACTCGACGCCGTTCTCGCGCGCGACGCCGACCACGCGCAAAACCTGCTGCGTGACCACATCACCCACACCGCCCAGCTGCTGATCAGCTGTGCGCCCGATCAACCCAACCAATCGGGTGAGTGAAGCCGGAGCCAGGGCCTGGGTCAAGAAGCTGAGCCCGCATGGTGCGGTCGACTTCGCGCAGGCGGCGTGCCCGTGGCCGATCATCGAGGAGACCATCGCACTCGTGGGGGAGGATCCGGTGCGCTGGGCCGTCGAGCTGGGCAGCGAGGTCGCGGCGCGGATCCTCAAGGAGGTGCCGTCCCTCGGTGGCGGCGCCGGGGCCCGCGAACGGCTCCGCCGCGGCACCGAGGCGTCCGCCGTGCAGGTGCTGGCCGCGCTCGCCGGGCCGTCCGGGGAGCGCCCGCCGATCAGCGAGCCCACGGCGGAGGGGATGCGTGAGTACGTCCACCGGGCCATCCCGCTCGAGCAGGTGTTGCGCGGGCTGCGCATCGCGCACGCGCTGACGACCGAGGCGTTCCACCGTGCCTGTGCCGAACTCCTCGATCCGTCCGCGGTGATCGAAGAACTCACGGCGGTCACGCAGGAACTGTTCGGCCGCATCGACAAGCTCACCGACGCGATGATCCGGGAATACCTCACGGAACACGCCGCGTGGAGCGTCAGCACGGCCGCCGCGCGCGCCGGTGCCGTGCGCGCACTGCTTTCCGACAGTCCGCCCGCGGACACCGAGCAGGCTTCCCGCACTCTCGGGTACGACCTCGACCGTACGCACGTGGCCGTCGTCCTGTGGTCGGACTCGCCCACCGCGAACCCCGCGCTGCAGACGGCCGCGACCGAGATGCTGCGCTCACACGGTGCGACCGCGACGCTGGTGGTGCCGATGGCGCCCGGCCAGGTGTGGGCGTGGGGCGCCGTACGCGCGCCGATGGCCGGTTCGGCGGACGCCCGCGCGCTGGCGCCCGGCCTCCAGCCACAGCACGGACTGCACGTGGGCATCGGCCTTCCCGCCAACGGCGTCGACGGTTTCCGCCGCTCGCACGCCGAAGCCGGCCGGACGGAACGATTCGAACACCTGCGCCGCGAGGCCGGACAACGGCCACGCGAGTCGACCGCATACGCCGACGTCGCCGTCGCGGCGCTGCTGACCGCCGATCTGACCGCCGCCGGCGAACTCGTGCGCCGCGAACTCGGCGCGCTGGCCGAACGCACCGAGACGATGGCGATCCTCCGCACGACCCTGCGGCACTACCTCGACGCCGAGCGCAGCTTGGTGACCGTGGCCCAGCGCCTGCACATCGCGCGCGGCACCGTCACCTATCGCGTACGGCGGGCACAAGAAGTACTCGAACGCGCGGTGGACGAACGCCCGCTCGCATTGCGGACCGCCTTGGAGCTTGCCGACGAGCTGGGCGACGCGGTCCTGCGCTGAGCGCGGCAAGGCAGCCGAGCGCAACCTCGCGGCGCGATCTTGCGCTCGCGGACCAAGAGGCACCCGCCTTCCCCACGGTCTCATGGGTGATGCCGGAGCACTTCCGGCGCCCTGCGACCGGAAGGCCTGGCGATGATCGACCGAGATACCTTCACCGACCTGGTGAGCGCACTGTGCTCGCCGGTCACCGTGGTGACCACGATGACCGGCGAGGGTCCTTACGGCAGCACCGTTTCCAGCCTCACCTCGCTGTCGAACGACCCGCCGCTGATGACCTTCGCCCTCGCCCGCACCTCCGGGCTGCTGAAGTACCTGCGGCCCGGCGCGCGAGTCGGGGCGAACATCCTCGGCGCCGACCAGCGGGACATCGCGTCCGCCTTCGCGCACCGCAACCGCGGGCCGTGCGCGAAGTTCGCCGGGGTCGACTGGCGGCCACGCGGCGGGCTGCCGTACCTGCCCGAGTCCGCGGGCTGGACCGCCGGTCACGTGGAGCGCCATGTCGACGGCGGCGACCACGTCCTGCTCGTCGTGCGGGTCGAAGAAGCCGAGTCGACCACGACCGCTCCCCTGATCTACGCGCGCCGGGTCTTCGGCACGCATTCCGCCCACGCCCTCGCCAGCTGACCCGTATCACCGCCCGAAAGAGAGATGACAATGAGCATCGCCCTGGACGCGCCGCACGTCACCGACGAAGCCCGCGAGCTGCGCGCCGACCTCGTCGAGCGCGCCGCCAAACTGCGGCCGCTGATCGCCGGGAACGCCGACCGGACCGACCGCGAGCGCAACGTGCCCACGGAGAGTGTCGCCGCGCTGGCCGGGAGCGGCCTGCTCTCTCTGCTGCGGCCCGCTCGCTACGGTGGCCTGCAGACCGACTTCCGCACGCTGCTGGAAGTCAGCCGCGAGGTCGGCAGGGCCTGCGGCTCGACCTCCTGGGTCACCACGCTGCTCAACATCAACTCCTGGTTCGTCGGGCTCTTTCCCGCCCAGGCACAGGACGACGTCTGGGCCGGCACTCCGCAGTCCCACGTCGCCGGCGTCATCACCCCCTCCGGGACCGCGGAGGCAGCCGACGGCGGATACCTTGTCAGCGGGCGCTGGGCGCCTGCTTCCGGCAGCGCCCACGCGGACTGGGCGATGCTCGGAGTGAAGCGGCCGGACGCGGACGGCACCACCGACGCCACCGGGCTGGTGCTCGTGCCGATGTCGGAGCTGACCGTCGAGGACACCTGGTTTGTCAGCGGGATGCGGGGGACCGCCTCGAACACGCTGGCCGGCAAGGACATCTTCGTTCCCGCCCACCGCTTCCACTCCACGCCGGACGCGGTCGAAGGTCACTACGCCACCCCCTACACCGAGGAAGCGCTCTACCGGTCGGCGTTCGTGCCGGCGGCCGCGCTCGTGCTGGCGGGGCCCCAGCTGGGACTTGCCGAGGCCGCCGTCGAAATCCTGCGGGAGAAGGCGCCACAGCGGTCGCTGACCCAGACGTTCTACGCCATCCAGGCCGAAGCCCCGATCATCCAGCAGGCCGCCGCACAGGCCGCGTCCCTGGCCGACTCCGCCCAGCTGCACGCCTACCGCGCGGCGGCGGACATCGACGAGGCCGCGCACCACGGGATCCAGCCGGACTACGACGTCCGGGCCCGGATCCGGATGGACGCCGGGGTCGCCGCGGACCACGCGCGGGAGGCGATCCGCCTGGTGTGTTCCGCGCAGGGCGCCTCGAGCTTCGGCGAATCGAACCCGCTGCAACGGATCTGGCGCGACAGCGAGACCGGGAGCCGGCACGCGGCGCTGCGCGCCGATGTCGCCTCGGACATCTACGGCAAGTCCCTCTTCGGCATCCGCGGCACCGTGACCGAATTCGTCTGAGCACCGCTCCCACACCCCGGAGCGAATCCGCCTGGTGCACCGCCGCGGACGAACTCGGCGGTGCACCAGGCACAGGAGAAAGCCCATTTCACAGGCCGGTCGAGGGCCGCCTCCCGCACGACCTCGCAGCACCACCCCGGGAAAGTACTTTCGTGCCTGAAAAGGGGATCGTCGGGCAGACAGTTCTCTCGGACATGGTGTGCCGAGGGGCCATATCAAGATGATCAGGTGAAGGACTCGCCGCGGTCCGGCGTGACTTCCTGGTGCACACCGGCCTCTCCGCACCGAACGAGAACACCTCGACATGGAGGACGAATGCACCGATGGGTGAGATCACTCCAGGCCGCCGTCGCCGCGGCAGCAGCCGTCACGATGGTGAGCACGACACCGGCAGCCGCGTCTCCGTCCGAGCCGGACGGCACCTCGTGGTCGGTGGTACGGGAAGGTGCCGGCTACCAGATCACCCTGCACCTTCCCCGGCAGCTCGATACCCGTGCCGCGGCACCGGAGATCGCGGTGAACGGCAAATCGGTCGGCGTGGCACACGAGTCGCCGGACCGCAGGACGCTGACCGTCGTCACCGCCGACCCCGCTGCCGCCCACCCGAGCACTGTGCAGCTGGCGTGGAACGGCGCTGTCGGCGGCAGCGCACCACGAACCACGCGGCGCGGCACGATGCCGGCACCCGGCAAGCCGACGCCCGACCCGACAACCACCGGTCGGTACCACAGCACTCGCGCCGACTACGACTTCGGTGACACCGCCCTGACGTTGCCGGGGCTGCCCGGCAAGCCCGTGGAGGAACGGGCCGCCGTGTGGGTGCCGGACGCGCCCGGCAAGCGACCCGTCGCGATCTTCCTGCACGGCCGCTACGTGCCCTGCTATGACGCGAGCACTGGCAAGATGGACGAGGTGGACTGGCCGTGCCCCACCGGGTTCGCCTCGATCCCCAGTTACCACGGCTTCGACCAAGCTGCCGAAGTGCTGGCGAGCCACGGCTATGTCGTGGTGTCGATCAGCGCCAACGGCGTCAACGCGCAGGACAACCAGAACGGCGAGGACTTCGGCACGTCGGCCCGCGGTCAGCTCGTGCTCGACCACCTGGACCTGCTGGCCAAGGCGAACCGCGGCCGCGCACCCGGCTTGAGCCCGTCGCTGCGGGGCAAACTTGACCTGGACAACGTCGGCCTGATGGGGCATTCGCGTGGCGGTGCGGGTGTGGTGAAGGCGGCGCTGATGAACGCAGCGCTGCCGCATCCCTACGGCATCAGGGCCGTGCTGCCGCTCGCACCGACCGACTTCGACCGGGAAACGCTGCCGGACGTGCCGATGGCCGTGGTGCTGCCGTATTGCGACGGTGACGTGTCCGACCAGGAGGGCCAGCACTACTACGAGGACACCCGCTACGCCGGCCCGGACAACGTCCTGCGGGCCTCGCTATTGGTGATGGGCGCGAATCACAACTTCTTCAACACCCAGTGGACACCAGGGGACGCGGCGGCACCGGAGGGCGACGACTGGCAAGACGAGAATGACCCCACGTGTGGTCTCAACGCACCGACCACGAGCCGCCTCACCGCCGCGCAGCAGCACCAAGTCGGCGCGTCCTACATCGCCGGCTTCTTCCGGCTGGTGCTCGGCCGGGAAAACGCGTTCCTGCCGATGTTCGCCGGAAACAGCGGCAGCGCCGTCACCGTCGGCGCCGCCACGGTCCTGCAGGAGAGCCAATCGCCCGCTTCCGATCGGCTCGACGTGGCACCGCTGCAGGGGCAGGCACGCGACGTGCGGTTCACCGGCTCGGTGACGGGTGCGTACTGCGCGAGCATGGCCGGCCGATCACCGCAGAGTGGCCTGCCCTCGTGTACGGAGTCCACCTTTACCAACAAGTTCCCGTCGTTCGCGCCGGACGGCTTCGCGAGCCACGTGACGGCGTCCCCGATGCTGCACCTGAGCTGGACCGGAGCGGGAGCGATGACGGCCGCCGTGGCGGAGCACGACGTTTCGCGTTACGCGGCGCTGACGATCCGGGCCGCGATCGATGACATCAGCCCGTCCGCCGATCTGAGGCTCACCGTGACAGACGGGGCCGGCCGGTCGCAGTCGACGACACTGTCCGCGCTGTCCGGGGCGATGACCCCGCTGCCCGGTGCCGGCACCTTCCTGCCCAAGACCTGGCTGGAATCGGTGCGCTGGCCGATATCGGACCTGACGCAGGTCGACGTGCACGATCTCCGGAGCGTGGTGCTGTCGACCGCGACGCCGTCCGGCGGGGTGTTCCTGTCCGATCTGGCGTTCCAGACCGCGGCGGCGGGCGCGGGCGGTCCGAGTGCGCTGCCCCGGATCTCGATCGAGGACACGACGGTCGACGTCGGCACGACCGCCACGACCGCCACGACCGCCACGGTTCGGCTCACGCTGTCCCGGCCGAGCCGGGTCCCGGTGGTAGCGAACGTGCAGACACAGTCCGGTGCGCAGATCGCCGCCGCGGCATGGCGCGTGGAGATCCCGCCAGGGCGGACCAGCGCCACCGTGGTCGTCCCGGTGGCCGCCGGAACGACCAACCCGCCCCCGGCGGACAGGGCCTACAGGGTCTTGGTCGCCGCCCCGGCGAACGCGGTGCTCGACCGGAACTTCGCGCACATCACCGTGCACAACCAACCGGCGGCGAGCTGAGCGCCGCTTCGACATCGGGAACGAACGCCGCACGCCGCTTCGAGCAGCGTGCGGCGTTCAGGCCATGGATCTCACGTAAGCGAGAATCGAGTGCCGGCCGCTGGCTTGTCGCAGCGTCGCGCTCACCGGCGACAACCGCGCCGCCAGGCGGGAACGAATGACCACAGTGGACAGCACGATCACTGGCGAGGGCACGCTCGCGCCGTATGTGTCCGGGCGATTGCGACCGCGACGCGAAAGATCGACCGGCTCCCGCAGGGGCCCCGTTGACTCGTCTCACGCCCACCGAGGCCAAGCCGAACCAAGCTGCTGACTTGGGGTTGCCGGACAACAGGTCCTGGCCGATGACCGCAGCCAGGAGCCCGACATGCATCGGGCCCGCGCACATACCGGTGGAAGCCGGACACCACCAGGCGATCGGTGGGCAGGAGAGCCAGCGGGGTGCGGCCGGCTCGACACCCTCACCTTGAACCGGGTGGCCGGCCGAAGAACCGGCGATCTGCCCGATCGTCCACGTATCGTCAACTATCTTCCCCGCTGTTTTGACAATTAGTGGCCCTATCGTATTTGTAGCGCGATTAGTGTTTTCCTGTTCCTTGCTGTTTCTGGGCAATAATCCGGGGTCGGTACAAGGCGC
This sequence comes from Amycolatopsis sp. NPDC059027, assembly GCF_042739735.1. Lineage (NCBI taxonomy): Bacteria > Bacillati > Actinomycetota > Actinomycetes > Pseudonocardiales > Pseudonocardiaceae > Amycolatopsis > Amycolatopsis sp. NPDC059027. The sequence goes on from NZ_JBHYIK010000025.1 coordinate 33,754, forward strand.
GCGCATGACGCATGCGTTAACGGGCGTAGGGCATGTGTGAAACTGTGAAAGGGTGATCAACTGGGCACTTGAAGTGGTCAGCTTCGGGTGTGTACCGTTGCGCTGGTCGGCGGGAAGCTCCTTCGTGGGGGTGACGCGGAATTCTCAGTGGCGAGATGTCTGTATCCGCTACTCCAATCACACATTCTCGGATGTGGGCATGAAAGCTTTCGTTTCCTGCCACTGAAAATGTCCGCCTGAAGCGGTCGCGCCTGAGGAGAATTAGCTGATGCATGACTATATTATTTCTGTTGCGCGAGAACTATTGGATTCTTCGCGCGGTACGGACATTGACGAAATCGCTGCCGTAGCAGGTGTCGAAGTAGATGTTGTCAGGGATTGTCTGTCGGATGTGGCGGAGGTGGGGACACTCCTGGGTGCCGGCCCGTTGTCCGCCGGCCCCGTGGCCGCCGCCGCGGAAGGCCGGTGATTCGGGATGCCTTCGTTCGACGGTGCGGCTCTTGGCCGGTCGGCGGTCGGCGGGTGCGCGCCTGCCGCGCGGCCCAGGATCGTCGATGGCCGGAGTGTGTCCGGCTCTGGCGACCCTGTTCGGATCGGGGAAACGCGCAGCGTCCGTTACGTTACCCAGCCCGGCGATTGTGTGCGCCTGGGCGGTCCCGGTCCTGAATGGACCGACAAACCTCCAGTGGTCGCCTCGTACGTATTGATCAGACTGTGCGAGCAGTACTGCATGGCCGTGCTGCTGGAAACCATGCCGCGGGGGTACTGCTCGGTGGGTAGCGGACAGCGCTTGAACCATCGGGGCCCGATCGCCATCGGCGCCGAGATCGAGACCACCGTCCGCTGCGCGGAGGCCGCGGGACTGCGCAGCAGGTGGGACGTCACGGTCCGGGACGCGCACAGCGTGGTAGGTGAAGGGTGGATGACGTTCGCCTTGGTCGAGAAGGCCGGATTCGAAGCCCGGCATGTCGCACCCAAGTACGACATGCTCACCCGCTCCGCGGCCGGAAATACGTATTCGGCGGGAAGTACCGGGACCTAGCGGGCGATACGGGTTATCGTCAGAACGGACAGGGTCTGTGGCGTGGACGTGAGGGCGTGTCGGCGACCGCGCCAATATTCGATACCTGCCCATTTCGTCGGCGTATTGAACAGTTGAGCAGTTCACCGCTTCCGCATGTTCTCATCGGCAGCGGAGAGATCGTTGCGTCAGACGGACACGAAGTGTCCAGAAAAAAATCGTAGTCGATGTCAAGTAGAATCCAGGGGTTCCATCGGATTTCACAGTGGATCCGGTTTGCTGGCCCATTCACATGGATTCCATCGTAATCCTTGGGGTGACCACTCGTGTCCGCAGTCGCACAAGCCCACCGCTCCGAAGGCCTGGAAGAAACGACATGGCGAGCACTTCGCCGCGAGTTCCGCCTCGACCCGTCCCGGCTACACCTGGCGAACTTCTTCCTCGCCTCCCCGCCGACATCCGTCCGTGCCGCGGCCGACCACTGGCGGGCCCTGCTGGACTTCGATCCGCACCTGCTGGAGTCGTTCCTGCTCGGCGATCTGGCCGAGCTGGGCTCCGGAATCGCCTCCGACAGCCCCTACTTCCAGGCGAAGACCGCTATAGCCGGCTACCTGGGCGCGCCTGCCGAGGAGGTGGCCTTCGTCCCCAGCACCACCACCGGACTGGCGCTGATCTACAACGGCCTGTCCATCCCCGCCGACGCCGAGATGGTGATCACCCCCGACGCCCACTATTCCCTTCATCAAGCGGTGCACCGCGCGGCGGAGAAGAACAGGGCGGCCGTACGCCGCTGCAGCCTGTACCACGACCCCGCACACACGACCCGGGAAGAGATCCTCGATCGCGTCCGCGCCGCGCTCACGCCGCGCACCCGCTGCCTCGGCCTCACCTGGGTCAGCTCCCGCACCGGCGTCAAACTCCCGCTACCGGAGATCGCCGCCCTCGTCGCCGATGCCAACCGCGACCGCGACGAAGCCAGCCGCTGCCTCCTCATCGTCGACGGCGTCCAGGGCTTCGGCGCGGAAGACCACGAGACCGCCCGGCTGGGCAGTGACTTCTTCATCGCCGGTGCCCACAAGTGGTTCCTCGGCCCGGCCGGCACCGGCGTCGTGCACGGACGAGCACAGGCATGGCGGCAGATCGCGCCCACGATCCCCTCCTTCGAAATCGACACCACTCTCCATACCTGCTGGCTTGGCGACCGTCCCCTGCCCGCCACCCGGGCTTCCTTCGTGGCCCCCGGCGGCTTCACCGACTACGCCAACATCTTCGCGCTGACGGACACAGTCCGATTCCACCAGCGGATCGGACGATCCGCCATCGCCGCCCGCATCCGGGAACTCAACACCCGACTGCGGCACGAACTGGCCGGCACCCCCGGCATCCGGCTGCTCACCCCGACGGACCCAGCCATGGCCAGCGGCCTCGTCTGCTTCCAGATCCCGGGCCGCACCGCCGCCACGGTCGTGGCCGCACTGGCAACGCACGGCATCAAAGCCGCCACCTCCCCCTACGAGGAAGAGACCATTCGCATGGGCGCCGGCATCATCAACAACCACGACGAAATCGAGCACGCCGTCGCCACGCTACGAGGACAGTCCCGGCTGCCCGGGGTGACGGCGCTGCCCAGTTGCTGACGCGGGCTGAAGAGACTAGAGGTACGTCACCAACGGGTGGAGATCGCCGCCAGGACCGCTTCCTGAAACGTCTCCGCGTTTCCCACCCGATAGGCCGTGTCCGCGGGGGACACCCACCAGACCGCTGAACCCGGCACGAGCCTGCTTGGCGGTAACGGCAGCCACACCGATTGGCTCAACAGCCTCACCCGGGAAGCCAGCTCCGGTCGCAGCCGGGCACCGCATTCGACGAATACCCGCGCGCCCTGGGGCGTGAACATCACTGGACACAGCTGATCCTTCGCCAGCCGAGCTGCCGCGGCCGCGGCGAGCGATACCGGCATGCACAGCACGTCGAAAACCCGGCCTGGCGCCGTCAGGATCATCCGCGGCGACGACCACCACTCCGCCACTTCCCCCGGGTCCTGGACCAGGCCCCGCAACGGAGCCGGCGACCCCAGGACGCGACGTCCGGCGGAGAGGTACGACAACCCGTCACACGCCGGCCCCGGAGCAACCTGCCAACCTTGCATGACGTACTGCCGGGCAGCTTCGCACAGGCGACTGCGGGCTCCAGGAGACGGGGCGGCAATCACATGTTCCAGTGTCCGCACCGCGTTTTACGGCTGACGTTCCTTCTGTCACGGTCCGGTTAACAACCTGGCCGGCCTGCACGATCACGCCGAAGCCGTTTGGTGCCCGTCCCGAGCGGTCTGGTCGGCGGCGTCCGGGTGGAAGATGCCGTTTCCGAACCCGCCGAGCTGTCTGAGTTCGTCGACCGCGGCTCGGTGGGGTGCCGAACCCAGGTAGCCCGAGCCGCTGGGGCCCGGCGCGCTCCTAACCCTGCTGATCCGGCCCGCACGCGAAGAGGACGGACGCGTCGTCAGCCGGCGTACTCGCTGGCGAAACCGGCGGCGTTCGCCGAGGAAGAATGCCACTTCTTCAGTCGCGCCACTTGGAGCCGATAATGAAATTCCGGATCCCCGCCAGCCGTCGCGCACAGCAGATCGATCATGGAGTGCGAAAACTCCTGAGTCGCCCACACCCGCCGATTCACTTCCGCGCTGTATCCGGCCAGACCGCGATCGTCACCGGTTCGCATGGCGAGCAGGACGGCCCTCGCGAGATCGGCGGCATCGGCGATGGCGAGATTCATTCCCTTGCCGCCGAAAGGAGTAATGGTGTGCGCCGCGTCGCCGACCAGGAACATGCCGCCATACCGTAGTTCTTCCGTCACCGCGGACCGCATCGTGAACAAGTTCTTCTCGATGATGCGTCCCGGGCCGGGTAACGGGCCTTCGGCGACGGCGAATCGGCGGCGCAATTCGGCCCAGATCCGCTCGTCGTCCCATGCGGTGAGGTCGTCTCCCGGATCGGCTTGCAGATAGAACCGGCTCGTTTCGGGAGTGCGCAGGGCGTGAATCGCGCAGCCATCTCGGTGCAGCGCGTAGACCATATCGGTGGTGATCGGCGGCGTCGCGGACAGGACGGCGAGCAGACCGGCCCGGTAGTCATGGGTGACGGTGCGCTGTTCCACGCCGGGCGCCATCCGGCGGCAGACGCCGAGGCTGCCGTCACAACCCGCGACGAACGTCGCCGGCAATGCGCGTTCGGTACCTGTCTCGTCGGTGAATCCGACCACTGGCTGGCCGGAACCGAGCTCCGATATCGCGGTGACCGGGGTATCGAAGAGAATTTTCCCGCCGTTGCGGAGCAACCGGTCGATCAGGTCGCGGACGAGGAACTGTTGCGGGTAGACGTAATGGACACGTTCACCGGTGAATCGGCCGTAATCCAGGGTGAAACGCTCGCCCGCGAACCGGAACTCGCAGCTGTCGTGGGTCGTGCCCGACCGCAACAGCCCGTCGGCCAGCCCATGCGCACGCAGGGTCTGGACGGTCCGGTACTCGATCAGCCCGGCCCTGGCCCGGTGTTCCACATGCGCCCGGCTCGCTCGTTCGAACACCACCGTCGGCACCCCGGCGTCGTGCAGGATGTTGGCCAGCACCAGCCCGGACGGGCCGGCCCCCACCACGGCGACCAAGGCGCTCACGCTTCTTGACCACCCTGCTCGTCGAGGCGCCGGGCCAGGGTGATGCCGTCCGCGACGTTCAGCATCACCAGTTCCACCCGTTCGTCCGCGCGTGCGTGCTCGTTGAACGCGTGCACCGCCGCGGCTTTCGTCCCCGGCTCGGGACTCACCACCTCACCGGAGAAGAGACTGTTGTCCACGATCAGCAGACCGCCCGGTCGCACCCGCGGTACCAGCTCCTCCCAGTAGCCGATGTAGCCGGGCTTGTCGGCGTCGATGAACACCAGGTCGAGATGCGGGGTGCGGGGTAACGAGCGCAGGGTGGCCAAGGCTGGACCGATGCGCACGTCGACCCGGTCCGCGACGCCGGCCCGCTCGAGATAGGGGGTGCTGAGGACGAGAAAGCCGGGGTCGATCTCACACGTGAGCACTCGGCCATGAGCCGGAAGACCCCTGGCGAGCGCGATCGTCGACGAACCGGTGAACATGCCGACTTCGACGACCGTGCGCGCACCGGTGAGGTTGACCAGGAAGGTCAGCAGCGTCGCTTCCTCCAACGGCAGCGTCATGTGCGCCATCCGCGGAACGGCTTCCCGGGTGACCTGTGCCAGCTCTTCCAGCAGCGGGTCGGTCGCTCGGCCGTGGTGAACCAGATACTGGTGAAGCTCAGGCGTGCACGCTATCGCCTTGGGCGAGACGGGCAAGACGGTTCTCCTCCCACAGCCCGGAGAGCTGATCCACGTGAACGATGGTTTTTCCGGCGGCCGGAGTGAGACCGCGGGACAACTGACCGGGGACGTCCTCCAGCGCGAGCACCTGCCCGACCAGCGCGCGAGGATCGAGCCGCCCGGCGGCGAACAGGTTCAGCAGATACGGGAAGAGCGCGCCGCAATGGCCTCTCGAACCCACCAGCCGCGCCGCGTTCGAAACCCACGGGTTCGTATCGACCAGCGCGGGCACATCGGTCCGGGAAACCAGCACGACGCGCCCGCCGGGCCGGAGGTGGTCTTCGATGAGCGGCAGTGTCGACGCGGGGTCGCCCGAGGCCTCCACGTGTACCTCGGCGTCCAGGTTGTCCAGCCGATGTTCGGCGGGATCGAGACACGCGGTGAAGCCGAGGCGCGCGGCGAGATCACGCCGATCCGCTTGGGGATCCAGGCCGACGACGCGGCTCGCGCCCGCGATACCGGCCAGCAGGCCCGCGAACAGGCCGAGCGGCCCGAGCCCGTGAACCGTCACCCGCTCCCCGGGACGGATTCCGCCGCCTTCGACGAACAACGCGTTGTAGACACATCCCAGGGGTTCCAGGAGAGCACCGGCGAGGAGCGTGTCCTCCTGGCTCCAGCCGTTGTCGCACAGCGGATTCAGCCGATGGCAGGCCGTCTGTGGCACGACGACGTACTCGGCGAGCGCGCCCGGCGCGGTCAGACCGGCCAGCACCGCGTTCTCGCATTGGTTGCGACGGCCGCCCAGGCAGGTGTCACAGGTACCGCAGGCGAGGACGCTCTCCAGCGCCACGAGGTCGTGCGGCCGGACCCGGGTCACCAGTTCACCGGTGCCGACGACCTCGCCCGACGCCTCGTGGCCGAGTATCACCGGCAGTTCGAGAGGCCCGCCGAACGTGGGTGTGTTGTCGGGATGGAACCGGCACGCGTCGAAGTCGGTGCCGCAGATGCCGCACAGCCCGACGCGCACCAGCACTTCCGTGGGACCCGGGACGGGGATCGGCAGGCTCACGATGTCCAGGCGGCCAAGCGGGGAAGCGCTTTCCGGAGCGCTCAGCACCAGCGCGCGCATCCGGCTGCCCTCGACGTGCCGCGGCTGATCGGCTGTCACCGCCATTATCGCGCAAGTTTCATGGGTATCGCACTCGCTTTCCTGAGAGTGACGTGCCGGAAAACTTCGTAATCACGATGCCCAGAACGTGGGGCGTCAACTATTCGACATCAGCATAGGGTAATGCGCCGCAGTCTACAAGGGACAGTTCCGGCGCATGCTTGCCGCGGATCTGCGGAAAGTGGAACAGCATTCTTTACCGTAAAACGCACAACGGCTGCCACTGAAAGGTACTTTTGGACAGTGAACCGAGTCCATTGAGGTTTTCCCAGTAAGGGGCGGGAGTGTGGCTTCGCTGGGGTGTTTGCTCGAGGTGGTCGGGTGGTGTCGGTGGCTGGTGGGGGCAGGCTCGCGGTGGTGTGTCGCGGATGGGACATTGACGACGTTGAACGTCCCCCATGTCCCATTCGCGACACCGCCACAGCGGAGCCGACTTCGTCGCCGAGGCCCATCCGGGAGTCGAACCCGGTCTGACGACTTTGCAGGTCGTCCCACGACCGTCATGACACGGGCCGGATTCAGCGGGTGGCGTCGCGCGCCGTGGTGTCGAGCCACGTCGGCCAGGATCATGAGTCCCGGCTGGCTGCCGAGCCGCGCGCGTCCGCGTCGCGGGGAGGTCCGCGACGGGGGGTGGGGTGACCGACCGGACTCGCACCGGCTGATTCCCGGAGCCACAATCCGGGGCCTCGTCTCCTTCGGCTTCGGTCACAGCCGTCCTGGCGGGAGTCGAACCCGCGCGACCCGCCCGAAGGCGGTGCTCTGCCGGCGAGCTGCAGGACGTTCCGTGGCGCGCACGGGAGTCGAACCCGCGTCTCCCGGCTGAGAACCGGGTATCCGTGCCGGCTGGACCAGCGCGCCATCGGAGGACCAGCACACCCCTGCGCTGGTCCTCCGGGAGGGGGGGGGCGCGCGCCCCCGGGGGGGCGGCGGGGGGCGCGCCAGGGGAGACCGGGGGGGGGGATCACCCAAAAAGAGGGGGGGCGCCCGGCC
>NZ_JBHYIK010000025.1:41258-44600 GCF_042739735.1 Amycolatopsis sp. NPDC059027
TTGTTTTTTTTTTTGTTGGGTTGTTTGTGTTAGTGATACAGCCCCCCCCCCCCCCCTGGGGGGGGGGGGGCGGGGGGGCGCGCCGGCGGCCCGCCCCCCGGCGAGTCGGATGCCCGCGAGTCGAACGCGGTGGCTCCTGATCCCAAATCAGGCGGGGTCGCCAGTGCCCCTCGCACCCGGGAACTCACCAGCGGTCAGGCCGGTGAGCCCGCGCCCTTGCCAGGATTCGAACCTGGGACCTCCGCGTTCGTAGCGCGGCGCTCTGATCCTGCTGAGCTACAAGGGCCTGGTAGCGCGTGCGGGAGTCGAACCCGCGCCCTCCGGGGTGAAAACCCGGCGTCCTGCCGTTGGACCAACGCGCCGTCGCTACCCGGCGCTCACCCGGGCCGCGTGACGCGCGGCGAAGGTGAGCGTCGGGAGATGTCTGCTCCGCTGTGTAACTGTCAAAGAACACGCCAGCCCATCGGAAATGGGTGACGAAAAGCACCGGCGGGAGGAGTCGAACCCCCGGAAAACGGTTTTGGAGGCCGTTGCGCTTCCCAAGCTCGCCGGTAAGAAAAGAATTGTTCAGGGTGCGTCGAACAGAGAAAGCCGCCCGGATCGGTTTCCCGATGGGCGGCCCCCTTGACATGACAAGTGCTAGGTCATGGTGGGGAGCCCACACCGCTCAGACGTCCGTGTTCCTGCCAGGAGAAGGGCATCCGGTGGTCGTTCGGCGAACACGGGCAGGCGATCGCGGCGGCCGGACACCGGCGCTGCGCCTCTCGCTCCCGCATGTTCGTCATGGCCACTCCTCCGCTTGCTGGTGTGCATTCATCATCACGCACCCGGCAGGCACCGTCAATCATATTTCGGGGAAAGCTCGGTCGACCGAATTCACGCCGGTGAGCAGGGTCGGAGCGGCTTCTCAGGCCATCGGTGCTTCCGGCGCCTGGGACGCGTACGCGAAGGGAGTTTCGGCGTAAGATTCCAAAACTTTGAGGCACGGTTCCCCTTGTCGTCGAAAGGTCGCGTACATACTCGTCCTTGTGGTAGCCGCGCCCGGCGCAGAGGAGAGCTGAGTGGATGACGTGAGTTCGCCGGTTTTGCCCGAACTGGCCGCCCAGTGGGACGGACTCGGTCTCGACCCGGAGGTCCCGCGGCGGCGTGATTCCGGTGAGGTCTACCGGGTGCGGTCGCCGCTGGGGCACGAAGCGACCCTCTTCAGCCGCTATGACGATGTCCGGGCCGTGCACGGCGACCCCGAACGCCTGCGGCTCGACGCGATCGGCCCGTCGCCAGGTCTGGCCGCCGCGGGTGTCGACGACGAGCAGATGAAACACCGCCGTGCCGGGCGGTTGCTGATGCTGGATCCCCCCGAGCACACCCGGCTGCGGCGGCTGCTGACCGCGACGTTCACGGTCCGGCGGGCCAGGGCGCTGGCCCCGCGGATCCAGGAGATCGTCGACGAGCACCTCGACGCGATGGCGGCCGCCGGTCCGCCCGCCGATCTGGTTTCCGCGTTCGCGCTCCCGGTGCCGTCGCTGGTGATCTGCGAGCTGCTCGGGGTGCCGTTCGCCGACCGGGCCGAGTTCGGGGCGCGCAGCAACCGGTTCATCGACACGACCATGGACCCGCGGGAACGGCTGCGGCTGGACGCCGAAGCCGACGCCTACATGCACACGCTGGTCGCGCGGCACCGGGAAAACCCGGGGGAGGACCTGCTGAGCCTGTTGATCCGCGAGCACGGCGCGGGCGCGCTGTCGGACGAGGAGCTGGTCGGCCTGGCGGATCTGCTGCTCATCGCCGGCCACGAGACCACCGCGAACGTGATCTCCCTCGGCACACTCGCGTTGCTGCGCCATCCCGGCCAGCTCGCGCTGGTGCGCGACGATCCGAGCGCGGTCGAGGACGCGATCGAGGAACTGCTGCGCTACACCTCGGTCGTGCACGCCGGTTTCGTCCGGGTGGCCGTCGAGGACACCATGATCGGCGGGCGTCCGGTGCGGCGTGGCGACCACGTGGTGACCTCGCTGCCCGCGGCCAACCGGGACCCGGCGCTGCTGGAGGACGGGGACGCCCTCGACGTCACTCGCGGCCGCTGCCCGCATGTCGCCTTCGGGCACGGTATCCACCATTGTCTCGGCGCGACGCTGGCTCGCCTCGAACTGCAGCTGGCGCTTCCGGCGTTGCTGCGGCGGTTCCCCGGGCTGCGCCTCGCCGCCGCTCCCGTCTTCAAGCACCGGGCGCTGATCCACGGTCTGCGGTCCCTGCCCGTGGCCTGGTGATCTCTCGAAAGGAACGATGTTGACGCTCGACGAACAATCCGCCGCCGCGTTCCCGGCCGAGGCCGACTTCCCTGACCGTCGGGAGGTGGTGCAACGGTTCGGTGATCTCGCGCCGGACGGCACGACGAGCACGGTGGCGTTGTCGCGCCTGTTCGAGCATCCGCGCGTCGGCCTGCGCTTCTCGCGTTTCGACAAGCTCGCGGCCGAAGGCGGGTTCGGGCCGTTCCACATCCTGTTCGTCGGCCAGTGTGTCGAACGGCGGACGGCGTTCGGCGGGACCGGCGAGACCATCCGGATCGGCACCGGTGTCCGGGCGATCGGACGGTCCTCCTATACCTACGGTCAGGGCATGTTCGCCGGCGGGCAGCTCGTCGCGACGGCCGAGGCCACCATCGTGCTCGCCGGCAAGTCCGGGCCGATCACCTTGCCGGACGAGCTGCTCGCCGACCTCGACGAGCTGCGGCTGCCGGGAACGGGCGCGTCCGCCGCGTCGAAACCCGATCCGCGCCGTCGCGAGCGGCGGTACTACCCGGCCGCCGCCACCGTCCACGCCCGCGTCGGGGACGTCGACCTCAACCGGCACGTCAACTACATCGCCCAGCTCGGCTGGTACGACGAGGCGATCGCGGCGCATGCGCACGGCCTGCTGGGAGACGGCTCCGCCAGGAAGCTCCCGCGGTTCCTCCCTTGGCGCTACCAGGTGAACTACCTCGGCGAAGTCCTTTATCCACGCTCCTACGACCTCGGGATCGCCGTCAGCGGGCACGACGAGCACACCGTGCACTACGAGCTGGGGCTGTTCGACGGCGAACAGTGCCTGGGGACGGCGGACGCCACCGCGCCGCGTGGTGCGCTACCCGCCGCCGGGCTCACGGACGCGGCGCCCCGCGAGGGGTGAGGTCCCCGGGGACCTTCGCGGCGCTCAGTGCTGTCAAGGACCCCTTCACGGCGCGCGGGGCTACCGACATGCCCGGCGCGCCGGCGCCCACCGCGGAGCCGGCACGCCGCCCGCGCGCGAGGAGGTGGGGCGGCTGGGCTGTGGGCAGGTGGGGGTTGATAATCTCGCGGCGTGTGC
>NZ_JBHYIK010000025.1:44610-51231 GCF_042739735.1 Amycolatopsis sp. NPDC059027
GGTGTGCACTGTGGACCGGGCGAAGAAACGTGGGTTGGGGGGGAACGGCCCACACCATGAAGGCGAAAAACACCCCACACCCGCCAAAAACACCCCCCCCCCCCCCGGGTCCATCTCGTCAGCGCGTATCGCAGCCCGGGTAGCTCTTCGGGCACGCGGTGAAGCGGATCGGATGGGCATTGATCATCGCGGCGATCGTGGGCCAGTTGTTGACCGGCTGCCCGGTCAGATAGGTCCACATGAGATGACTGGCGTGCAGATAGTCCTCGCCGTTGTTGTAGATGTCGAGCGGGGTGAAGGGCGCTCCGGCCCCCTGGAACTGGGTGCCGAGCAACTCGGGCTCGTCGACGTTGTGGATCACGGCGATGCTGCCGGTCAGGTTACCGCATCCCGTCCCGGGGTAGCCCGTCACGCATTGCTGCCCCCAGGTCAGCTCCTTGGGCGGCGAGAACTTGTCGGCCGCGGTCTTGCCCAGCAGATCCGGTCCGCTCTCCGCGACCCGGTGCGCGTTCTGGAACAGGACCAGCGCGCTCGTATCGGCCTGGTTGCCCATGAAGTTGTTCTCGATGACGACGTTGGTGTTGGGAAGTGCGGCGGTCGCGGCGGTCAGCATGCGTTCCAGCTGGCCCAGTTGCGTGGTGTCGTTGTAGCCGCCGCCTTCGCCGACCTGGGAGGCGGTCTCGGTCAGCACGATGCCCTCGACGTCGGGATTGCTGTTGTAGCGTGCGCCCAGTGCCTGGAGCAGCGCGATGAGACGGTCGTTCACGGCCTGCCGCCAGACGGCGGCGGTGATGGAGAGCCCGCCGCCGCCGTACCACCAGCCGCTCGTGCCCGCCTTGGGGGCGGACCCGTAACTGGCGGGGTCCGTCGTCAGATAGCTCGGAATCACCTTGGTGAGAAAGCCACCCGGATCCTGGTGCTTCGCGTGCAGGAACCCGCTCGACGAGATCCCGATGATCAGCTTCTTGCGTGGAGCCGGGTTTCCCTGGTTGAGCCGCGCCAGTTCCGCGTCGATGACCGAGAAGTTGTAAACCCCTTTGCCGGTCTCGAGCGCCGCCCAGTAGTAGTTGCCCTTCCAGCCTCGGACGTTGGGCGAGGTGTTGACGACCTGCAACTCGTTGCCTGCCATGCTCGCCGGGGTTCCCGCGTCGTGCCACCAGTCACTCGTCATGTAGTGACCGGGGTGCCATTTGATGGTGCCGGCCACCGTGGAGTGCGGCGCGGCCGCGGCCGCGGACGGCGCGACGGCCATGCCGCCCCCGCTCGCCGACAACACCACCGCGCCGGCGAGCCCGGCGAGGCGGGCCGCTCGGCGAGTGCTCCGGAACCCCCATGTTCTCCCTGACATGCAGTTGCTCCTTCTCGTCGCGCCGACCTCGTGAGCCGGCGTCCCCGATGAGCCGAGGCGACCTCCGGCGTCACCTCCGTCAAGGAGATACGAGAGCGGGTTACGCGCCGAGGCGGTGGCAACGCCTCGCCGTCGCGGTCTATCGGGGCAACCGGGTGGCAACTGCTTCGCTGACAGCGGTGGCGATGGCGCAGTAGTCGAAACCGGGCCCCTCCTCGCCGGTCACGGCGACGAGCACGAGTTCGACCTTGGAGTCGCCGCGCCGGTCGGAGAACGCCCGGTGCACGGTCCGCACTACGCAGCTTCGCGGGCCGTAGTCGCCCGGCTCGACGAACGCGTCATGGCCGGCGAGCCGGATCGGTCTGCCGTCCGCCGCGTTGGGTGAATGGTGCTGGTCGTACAGGATGTGCAGCGTGGCTTTCTTGAGGGTGCTGTCCCAGCGGCATTCCCAGTTGCCGAAACCGGGCTTCGGGCGGTGCGCGTTCACGCCGGGGAGCCGGGACAGCGCGTCGCCGGTCGGCAGGGCGCAGGCGTCGGTCATGGCCAGCGACCCTTCCGCGAACGGCCGGTCGCGGCGGTCCAGCGTGCCGCGGTGAAGCCGTTCGGTGGCGGCCGAGGTCGCGACGTCGGCGATGGCGCACAGATCGACCGCGGGAGGAGGATCGTCCAGCTCCGCGCTGACCTCGACCTCGTGCTCGGCGGAGACGAGTATCCGGCGAACGCATTTGCCGTCTTCGCCCGGGTTGGCCACGACCTCGAAGGTGCCAGGCCGCACCGGAACCGGTGGGCGCGCGTTGTTCAGTTCGGTCTTCACGTCCACCGGCTTGTCCGCGCCGACGGCGATTTCGATGTCGCAGCGGTTGAAATTGCCATATGACTCGTACACCGTCGTCCTGCCGAACCGCCGCAGCCCGCCCTCGTCGGTCAGCGAACACGGGGCGGCCGTGCGCGGATCGCCGATCGCGTCCGCGGCCGCGGACGGCGTCGGGCCGGGGGACGAACCACCGATGACGTAAGCGAGGACGACGATCAGTGCCAGCGCGGCCGTGGCGATGCCCCAGTACCCCGGCCGGCGCCACCACGGCCGCCGCGGCGGCTCCTGGATCACCGGCGGCGGGCTCCATTCCCCCGTGGCCTGCACCAGCCGCTGCCAGACCTGTTCCGCGTCCGGCCGCTTCCGGGGGCGCTCGGCCAGCATCTCCGACAGCAACGGAGCCAGCGGGCCCGCCCGGTGCATCTCGCCGATCCGCGCGCGGCGGGCCCGCGCCAGCACCTCGGCCGGATCCCCGTCACCCCAGGGCGAGTTTCCTTCCACCGCGGCGAAAAGCGTGGCGCCGAGCGAGAACACGTCCGATGCCTTGGACACGGGCGCTCCGTCGGCGACTTCCGGCGCCAGGCAGCCCGGAGTTCCGCCGACTTTCCCGTCGGCGGTGAGCGTCACCTCCTGCCACACCGAGATCCCGAAGTCGCTCAGCTTGGCGAGATCCTCCTCTGCGACGAGGATGGTGCCCGGTTGCACGTCGCCGTGCAGCATGCCGACGGCGTGCGCGGCGGACAGCGCGGCCGCGATCTGCCTCCCCACGCGCGCGGTCCGCTCGGGGGTCAGCGGGCCGTCCCGCCACAGGATCTCGGCCAGGCTCTCCGACGGCAGGTACTCCATCACCAGCCAGCAGCCGTCATCGTTCACCACGTCGAAGACCGCGATCGCGTTCGGGTGGGAGATCCGCGCGGCGGTCTCGGCTTCCCGCCGGAGCAGGCTCCGCTGAGTCCCGTGAAGGGGCGCGTGGGAACGTTTGAGCGCCACCGTTCGCCGCAGCCGCCGGTCGTACGCCCGCCACACCACGCCGGTGCGGCCCGAACCGCAGTGCTCGTCGAGGCGGTACCGGCCGCCTACTACGTCACCGGTGTGCACCGGAGCAGTATAGGGAACTTTGTTGCTGTGAAGGGGTCCTTCGGTGCGTCGGATGCTATGAAGGTCCCCTTCAGGGCCTCTGGTCTGCCCTTGTCGCGAACGCGTCGTTCGCGACAAAGGGGCGTGGCCCCCGTCGACACCGCGCGCCGTTCACGACCTCCGCCCGAGCAGGCGGCAGACAGCCTTCTCCAGGACGTGTTGAGCCTGTTCGCTGTCGAGCCGTTGCGCGCGTTTCAGCGCCGCGGCGATCGTCCGGCCCTCGCGATAGGCCGTGACGACCCGAGGGTCCACATAGGACGAACGGCGGACGGCGGGGGTGTTTACCAGCGCTCGCGCGACATCCCGCATGACGGCGGCTTCCGCGCGCTTCCGGGCCCGGTCCGAGGAGGGCGGTGTCCGGTAGGAGAAGCCGCGGCCGCACCGGATCCGGAAGATCCACAGTGGACCTTTCGGGACCAGCTGGGTTCCGCTGTCCGGGTTCCCCTGTGTGGGTGGCGGTGCGCCGGGCACAATTTGACCCGTTCCAGACAAGCGGCCTACGGTGGTGGGCGATGTCCGACTTCGAGTCGCAGCTGCGGGCGGCCTCGTTGCGCGTGACTCAGCCGCGTCTGGCCGTGCTCGCCGCGCTGCGTGACCATCCGCACGTCGATACCGAGACCGTGATCGCGCTGGTGCGGGCCGAGCTGCCGACGGTGTCCCACCAGGCGGTCTACGACGTGCTGCGGGCGCTCACCGGCGCCGGCCTGGTGCGGCGCATCCAGCCTGCGGGCGCGAACGCCCGCTACGAGTCCCGGGTGGGGGACAACCACCACCACGTGGTGTGCCGCTCCTGCGGGGCGATCGCGGACGTCGACTGCGCGGTCGGCCACACCCCCAGTCTCACCGCCTCGGACGACCACGGATACGTGATCGACGAAGCGGAGGTCGTCTTTTGGGGTATTTGCCCCGACTGCGCGGCCGAACCCCAACCGCAATGATCCGCGAGCCCGGAAGGCAGGCAGATGAGCGACGACAACGAAAACGTTTCCTCCAGCGCGCAGGGCGTCGATCGGCAGGCGGCGGAGGGATGCCCGGTCGCGCCCGGCTCCGCGACCGCGCACGGCAGCGAGAGCGAGAATCCGACGATCGACTCGCCGACCCCGAAGACGGGCGGCCGTCCCCGCACGAACAAGGACTGGTGGCCCAACCAGCTCGACCTCTCGGTGCTGCGCGCCCATTCGCCGAAGAGCAACCCGCTGGGAGAGGACTTCAGCTACGCCAAGGAGTTCGCCAAGCTCGACGTCGAGGAGCTCAAGCGTGACGTCGCCGAGGTGCTCACCACCTCGCAGGACTGGTGGCCCGCCGACTTCGGCCACTACGGCGGCCTGATGATCCGGATGAGCTGGCACTCCGCCGGCACCTACCGCATCGCCGACGGCCGCGGCGGGGCGGGCGACGGCGCTCAGCGTTTCGCCCCGCTCAACAGCTGGCCCGACAACGTCAACCTCGACAAGGCGCGGCGCCTGCTGTGGCCGGTCAAGGAGAAGTACGGCCAGAAGATCTCCTGGGCCGATCTTCTCGTGCTCGCCGGGAACGTGGCACTGGAGTCGATGGGCTTCAAGACGTTCGGCTTCGGCTTCGGACGTGAGGACACCTGGGAGCCCGAGGAGATCTTCTGGGGTCCGGAGGACGACTGGCTGGGCGACGAGCGCTACGTGACCGATGCGGAGATGGTGCCCGAACTCGGCGCCACCGAGATGGGCCTCATCTACGTCAACCCCGAGGGGCCCCGCGGCAGCGCGGACTTCCGCGCGGCGGCGCACTTCATCCGGGAGACCTTCGCCCGGATGGCGATGAACGACGAAGAGACCGTCGCGCTGATCGCCGGTGGCCACACCTTCGGCAAGACGCACGGCGCCGGCATCGCCGACGACCACGTGGGCCCGGAACCCGAGGCCGCCCCGCTGGAGGCGCAGGGCCTCGGCTGGCAGAGCACCCTGGGCAGTGGCAAGGGCACCGACGCGATCACCAGTGGCCTCGAGGTGACGTGGACCGACCGGCCGACGGAGTGGAGCAACCGCTTCTTCGAGATCCTCTTCGGCTACGAATGGGAACTCACCACGAGCCCCGGCGGCGCCAAGCAGTACGTCGCCAAGGACGCCCCGGAGATCATCCCGGACCCGTACGACCCGGACAAGAAGCACAAGCCGACCATGCTCACCACCGACCTGGCGCTGCGCTTCGATCCGACGTACGGGCCGATCTCCCGCCGCTTCATGGAGAACCCGGACGAGTTCGCGCTGGCGTTCGCCAAGGCCTGGTACAAGCTGCTGCACCGCGACATGGGCCCGGTGAGCCGCTTCCTCGGCCCGTGGGTCCCGGAGCCGCAGCTGTGGCAGGACCCGGTGCCGGACGTCGACCACGATCTGGTGGGCGAGTCCGACATCGCCGCGCTCAAGGCGAAGGTCCTCGAATTCGGCCTCACGACCGCGCAACTGGTCACCACCGCGTGGGCGTCCGCCGCGAGCTTCCGGTCCACCGACAAACGCGGCGGCGCCAACGGCGCCCGGATCCGCCTCGAACCGCAGCGCGGCTGGGAGGTCAACCAGCCCGAGCAGCTCGCCTCGGTCCTGGAGAAGCTGGAGGGTATCCGGCGGGAGTTCAACGAGGCGGGCGGCGCGAACATCTCGCTGGCCGACCTGATCGTGCTTGCGGGCTCGGCCGCCGTCGAGAAGGCGGCGCGCGACGCCGGTGTCGAGGTGACCGTGCCGTTCCATCCCGGACGCACCGACGCCGCCCAGGAGCAGACCGACGTCGAATCCTTCGCGGTCCTCGAACCACGCGCCGACGGCTTCCGGAACTACCTGCGCGCGGGGGAGAAGCTCCAGCCGGAGGTCCTGCTCGTCGACCGCGCCTACATGCTCAACCTGACCGCCCCTGAGATGACCGTGCTCGTCGGCGGGCTCCGCGTTCTGGGGGCCACTCACGGCGGCTCCCGGCACGGCGTGCTCACCGACCGGCCCGGCGTGCTCTCCGGCGACTTCTTCACCAACCTGCTCTCACCGGGGACCCGGTGGAAGGCGTCGGAGTCCGAGGAGAACGTGTACGAGATCCGTGACGTGGCCACCGACGAGGTGAAGTGGACCGCGACCGCGGTCGACCTGGTCTTCGGCTCGAACTCGCAACTGCGGGCGCTCGCCGAGGTCTACGCGAGCCGCGACGCCCGTGAGCGGTTCGTGCACGACTTCGTCGCGGCCTGGACCAAGGTGATGGAACTCGACCGGTTCGACCTCGCCTGATTTCGTCCGCGGGCCCGGGGGGGGCACGGGGGCGAGGGGGGCGCGGGGGCGGGGGTGGGGGCGAGGGGGAGCCCCCCACCCCG